>JARRQF010000218.1:0-12385 GCA_037382065.1 Candidatus Thiodiazotropha sp.
CATCGCGCACGGCTTCTGGATCCATAACCTGCCAACCCCAAAGATTATTGATAACATCTAAAGTAGTAAGGGTGCCAGCATACCCTTCATTTTGAATTTCTTTTATCCATTGTGGGTGAAAATAGCGAGTGCGCAGTTCATTAGCAAGCATTTTACCAAGAGGTACACTTTTGTTGTTTTCAGGATCACGTAAATTGGAGATAAACATTTCCGGTGACTTACCATCGAGATGACGTACAGCCAGTGATATACCACCCATATATTGAAAGGGGTCGTCACTGGTTAAAAGGCCATACAAGTTGGACGAACGTGAAAAAATTGCGGCATCAGTTCCAGAAAGATTTTTTGCATAGAGATCTATATTAGGAAGTTTTTGTCCCCAGGTACTATCATTGCTGCCGTAAAAATACCCTACGCGAGAAAGATAAAGATTTGCTAGCTTAGCGTCGCTATTCCAAGTATCTGATGCAATGGATGCTTTCCCTAAGTTTGTGTTGTAATTCCCGCTTTCATTGGAAAATACTCTTATTGTAGACAATATTTCTGCTTGCATTTCATCAATGCCTTCAGCAATCAGTTCCTGCTTTATCTTTTGCGCATGTGAAAAGACGAAGTTATTTTCTTCCTTTAATTTTGCAACAGCATCTATGGCTTTTGAAAGCATCTTCATTGTATTTGGAAATGCATCTCGATATAGCCCCGTGGCAGAAAGAACAACATCTACGCGCGGTCGCTCAAGTTCACTGTATGGAATAATTTCAGTTCCAATAATATTGCCACTTCTGCCCCACTTTGGCCTAACGCCCATCGCATACATTACCTGCGATTCTACAACCCCATAATGTCGCATGGTTTCAATAGACCACAATGAAAAAGTAAGCTTATCAGGAAATGTGCCATGCTTATTATGGTAATTTTCAATTAGGTCAGCTATGAGTGTTTTTCCCTCTTCCCATGCCTCTTTAGTAGGTACCATACTAGGGTCAAACCCATAGAGATTCTTGCCAGATGGCAATGCGTTAGGTGAACGAATAGGATCGCCGCCATTTCCGCTACTCACATATTTCCCAGACAAGGCTTCTAGTAGGGCACTGTTCTCTTCTATACTCTTAAAATTCTTGTAATTTGTACTTGCATCTTCTAACAAACTGCGAAGCTCACCATCCTTTATCGAAGCAATATCTCCATCGCCAATTACAAATTTCTGTATAACCTGATATTCGGGTGAATGTTTAAGGCCAAGATAATCTCTAGCATTGCCATGATCATATTTGTGATGAGCGTGTTCATGTTCATGTTCATGTTCATGCTCATGCTGATTACTTTCAATATAATGGGTTGCTGGTTCTACCAAGCTTTTACCTGACATTTGCACCAAGGTTGATACCAGATGCTCCTCATTAGGGGTTTTGCCAAAAGTATGCAGCCCCAATGGTTGTATCGTAGCGCCAAGGCCAACTAAATATTCATGTAGTTCAAGCAAAAAAGCTTGAAAATCATCATGCAATTCAGACTCAGTCCAGCCCAGATCGGCAAGAATGTTTTGTTTGATACATGCTTCAATTATAGACTTTTCTGTACGCGACTTAACTCCTCCATCATCCAGTTCTCTATAACGGTGCATTAGTTCATGTAGGTCGACTAATTCACCGTACAAACCACTTTTGGAAAAAGGTGGCGTTAGATGACTGATAATGACGGCGGAACCTCGACGCTTTGCTTGTATCGCTTCACCTACATCGTCCATGATAAATGGGTAAATGATGGGTGTCGAACCAACAGCTAATTTTCCTGAATCGTACACAGACAAGCCGCGTTCTTTGCCAGAGAGATATTCTTGTGAGCCATGAGTGCCTAAGTGTACAATTGCGTCGGCTTTAAATTGTTCACGAGCGTAAAAATAGGCAGCTAAATAGTTGTGACTGACAGGTAGTTTTTTGTCATGATAAATTGTATTGGCTAATTCCAACTTATTGCCGCGTGGTGGTTGTGGCATGATCATTATATTTCCTGAGATGGAACGCGGTATGATGAACTGCTTTTCACCATTTACTTCCTCTACGGAAAAACTCTCTTCTGGTTGTCCCCAATGTCTCTCAATGTCGTCACGAGTGGGCTTTGGTAGAGTTTTATACCATTTTCGATAAACAGATACGGGCAGTAGTCCTCCTGCTCCGTCCTCTCGGCCTGATCCAAGTAGCTCAGCGTAGGATGCTTTGCGATATTGTGGTTTTAACATTATACTAGTTTGATCAATAAACCACTGTTCTTGCTGATTGTCTACCTTATACCCGGCACCACTTAATGAATCAAATATTGAGACTAAGCTTGTGGGTACATTTAGATGAGAGGCACCGACGCTTTTTTCACCAACTGGGTAATTATAGAACATTATAGCTATTCTTTTTTTCGCATTATCTTTTCTTTTTAATACGGCAAATTTAAGTGCTTTTTCAACAACACTATCTAGTTGGTAATCTATTATCTGTTTCTGACCTTTTTCATCACGTGCAGATACAATTGTTGGGTCTATTATGCCAGAGTTCTCCGGAATTGTGAGATAAAAAGGTAAGGCCTGAGACGGGATACCTTGCTTGTCACTCATCCAGGCAGTTTTATCACCTGAGTAGTAATACAAAGCCTGAATGACAGATACGCCAAGCTTTTCGAATTCATTGCGGCGTTTTTCAGGCCAATGGATAACGAGTGTATTTATAATGTTATCCACATATGTTACACCGTTGCTTGATAAAAGATTAGCAATATCTCCTTCTTGAGTAACAGGAAAATAGAAAGGTACAGCTAACGCTCCCTTGCTTTCTATAGCTTTAACAAGAGCGTCAATAATTGTAGTGTCGCCTGCAGCAATAGTTTCACGTGACATGCTAATTCCGATAGCAGGAATAGTACCCTCGACACGTTTCCAGTTTTTATAGCTCTGAAAATCAGGAAATACTTTCTCAGCATAATCGGGATAATATATCCCAATGTTAGGAAAAATAATTGGTGGAGATGCTTTTTTGTCATTGTGACCAAAAAATTGATTACCAAGATAGACTATCATTTGCCGTAGATTTTCCTCTCCGCCACTTTCGTAATAGTCATAGAGAATTTTGGTTTGATCTTCACTAAATCCACGACGGAGTTTGGTCTCACCTGTATGTTTAATAGGTAAAAACAAACGTTTATTATTGCGCACCAAATTTTCAAATATAGAAAACTGCTCGATTGCTTCACTGCCACTAATAGAATCAAATATAACCATATTATATGGTTCGACTAACTTGGATAGCGACGCCCCTTTCGTAATATTTTTCAGGTATTGATAGTCTAACCTAATATTGTTTTCTAATGCTAACTTACTAAATAAGATTAATTTAGATTCACTTACATGATTTGTCGATAGTACTAGGATAGAAGCATCGTGTGCGTTGGCAGTATGATAAATTGATGCAGAAAAAATTAGTGATAAGATGGCAAAAAGTCGGCTAAGTATCATGTTAGTCCTTTCGATTATGCGCTGTTACGAAAAAATAAAAAGTCTGTGAAATTAGTTGTTACTGTAGAAGTGATGATTATCAAAAAAATGCATAAAATAGTATCGATGTTTCGATATAACAAAACAGAATCCCAATAACAACATGCGCGAACCCGTATGGATATATTAGTTATTACACAGTAATATATAAAGCAGACTCTTAGTCGGTCTCTTGATTTTCTGGAACATAGACCATAGACCCGTCTTTCATTTTATAGGTGATGCCTGCGCGGGACCCTTGACCTTGACCAATCTCACCTGTGGTTTTGTAATGGTTAATTTCTTCTCCATTCTTTATAATTATTTCCATGTTAGGTTCGCCTGCATTTTTAATGACTGTAACATTCTCTGTAGTGAAGGGATTTAATGGATTTTGAGCTATAGCAACTAACAGTGCGGCTATAACGACTAAAAACACATCGACAAGATTAGTTACAGATAACATCGGATTAAGCGATTCATCATCTTCTAATAATATTTTCATTTATAGAATTCCTATATATTTTGTTTAAATATCATAACTATATGGTAGAAAAGTTACGGTTAGTGTTCACCATTTTCATTGAATAAATATGTTTTTAAGTCATTTAGTTCAACAGCATACCAACGCTTTTTTACGCTTACTGTCCAAAAGGTAATAGATGCTGTAACTAAGCCAAAAATAACCGCTGCAAATGCCACAATTAAGTTTTCACTAATGCCTTGTATGTTGCCGTCAGCGAGTGACTTTAACGCAGGCCCCATAGGTATCATGGTTGCAATCAGTCCTAGCATTGGGGCAACACGTGTTACAATACGTTGTTTTTCTAGTTGTTTAAGTGCAAATATTTGTAAATCGTCAAATCCCTGGTCTTTGTTGTTAGTGAAATGACTGAATAAACGGTAACCTTTCACATCACACTGGTTTATTGAAACCAAGTCTTTGTTTAAAGATGCTATTGCCAGGCGGTATTGGGTGTTATTGTGTTTGCGTTGAAAAGCTTGCATGCAAAAACTACCCAAGATGAAAAAAGAATATAAAAAAAGTATCGTAAGCAATAAAAGAACTGGCATGAGCAGCAAACCAGCTATCTGATACATTAGCTGTTCGAGTAGTGCTATATTCATAGGTTAACTTCCTGTACTTGATAAAATATTAGGTGTATAGAAATAAGCATTATAAATAATGGATAGACCCTTATTTATATCCTATAAACACGGTCTGCGAGTGCAATGGTTTCTTTACGATGTGCAGCTAGTATCGTAGTTATCCCCATTTTCTTTATTGAATCACTCACGATTTTTTCATTCGTCATATCTAAATGGCTGGTTGCTTCATCAAGCACCAGAATTTTAGGTCGGCGATAGAATGCCCGGGCTAAGCAAATACGTTGACGTTGCCCGCCGGATAAATCTCCATATGGATTGGTAATAACTGTTTTATATGCCATAGGCATACTCGTAATACTTTCATGAATCCCCGCCATTTTTGCGCATTCAATCATCCACGCTTCATTGATATTTTTAGAGAAAAATGAAATGTTATCTTGTATAGATCCCATAAAAAGACTTTCATCCTGCATTACACTACCGAAATATTTTCGATAGTCATTTATGTTGATAACATCATGTTTAAAATTTAGTTGACCAGATGTTGGCTCTAGCAAACCTAGAATAATTTTAATTAACGTAGTTTTTCCGGAACCTGAGGCGCCAACTATAGCCAGTATCTCACCTTCAATAATTGAAAACTCTATATTTTTAAGAACAAACTCATCAAAATCTGAGTACCTAAATGAGATGTTTTTACACTCTATTAAAGGAACTGGCTCTCCTGCATTGCAAATTGATTGGTCGATTTTGTTAATAGCGCATGTAACAGATTCATCCTCCGAAAACAGCACATCACTAACCTTGCTAAAATGTACTTGTACTAATCTTAAATCAAATAGACTTTCTATTAGAGAGTTTGCTCGCGAAATATAAATTTCGCGATATGCCATATAAGCGAAGAACATACCGAGTGTTATGCTTTCGTTTGTTACGAATACGGTTAATATAACTATTGATAAAATTCTTTCTAAACCAAATACAATTATATTAGAAGCGTAGTTGAATCTATTTAATCGATCGATATTCAGCTCTTTTTCTTGTTGATTTGACAAAAATTCAATCCACTGATTTTTCCGTCTTTCATGTGCTGAATATAAGCGAACTGTCTGCATAGATCGTACAGACTCAATGAGGTGCGTATTCTGCTTTCCTGCATATAGTATTCGTTCAGAATATTTTTCGCCGATCTTTAAACAAATGTTATTTCTAAATTGCCATGATGGCATCGAGCAAAATTTGTACTAGTCGCGTAGAGAGTATTTGCTGTATTGATGTGAATGAATTAAATATGGAAACAATTTGCCCGACATAACGTTTATAGAAAAAACTTAACTTAAGCTTAGTTAACTTTGAAAATAGTTTCTCGGATGCGTTTAAGTTTAATTTCTTTGATAAGATAGATATTGCTGCTCCTCTAAGAAAATACACACCAGCCTGAAAAACAATTAAAAATGAAAATGATATTGCAAGAACAAGCATCAAGTTGTAATTGCTAGTTTTGATGACCTCATCAACTGTAAACTGAAGATGTTTAGGAACAATAATTACACACAGCTCTAGTAAACTACTAACAAGGAAAATCTTGATAAGTGATATTTTTAATTCTGAGTAACCAGCTAATAATTTCTTATAATTGTTGTTATTACTTCTTCTTGAGTTTGTGTATTGTATATTTTTCGGTTTGGAAAAATGAAGTAAATATCCAGTGTAGTTCTTGGCTATTTCATTGAAGCTCAATTTACGTTTTCCAACAGCAGGATCCAGCAATAAATATTCATCAGCATTGATGGATAATAACAAAATGTAGTGATCCCCGTTCCAATGCAAAATTGCAGGAAGAGAAATGTCATTCAACCTGTTTGGGGGTACCTTTAGAGCTTTGCATGGTATATCCAACTTCTTAAAAATAAATATTAAGTTATAGATAGATATCCCTCTAGATGACAAATTAAATTTCTTTCTTAAATCAGAAAGACTATAAGAAAGTCCGTAAAAATCGCACAACATTGCAACGCATGCCAGGCCGCATTCTGAGGCTTCATTCTGAAGTACGACTTTTGGTTTTTTTGTAGAAAATAGCGAAAGTCGCTTGATAAGTTTAATCATTATACTTCTATATAATTAAAAATAATTAACAGATAAATACAAAGAAAGAATTAAATGCTATTGCATATTAATAGTCAAAAGTCATTAAATATTAACTTATGAGAAATTCTTTTATAGGGTAAAATATTGCATTACAATGCGGGCATGCGTAATGATTATAGATGTTAAGAGTTATGTTATACAACATCTTTTTCTTTTGTTAAAGTTGAGATGGTATTTTGCATTTTGATATAGTGTGAAATTTGCTAACTTTGAGCCGGAACATCTAGTCGCTCCAGCTGTTTGTGCCTAGATTCCATTGCAAAAATAATAGCATTAAAATACTGGCGATGTTCGATGAACAACAAACAATGATCTGCAATGTAGAAGCTCGAGGTTTTGCAAAAGCATAAACTAATAGCTCAAGAAACAAACGTTAACTACACTCTGAAAAAGCATTATGAAGAGTTTTGCGATTTCGATAATTTAGTCACCCTTTTCATAGGTGAGACATTATTTGAGAGTAGTGATGATCGTAAGCTAAACAGCATTTTATGTGCATCATTGGTTTATTCTGTTTGAACACGCTGGTAAAATTCTCGCTGGTAAAACGGTTACCCTGTCAGTGTTGAGGATTTCTGGTCTACAGTAGTACTCAATGGCTTCGGTCGGAGCCTGAATACAGAAGCTCGTGTCCAGTGTGTTGGAGGCGCGACAAGAGAGTAACCTACTTGAATGCCAATCCATAATTGCTACCAGATCGATAAAAACATGGGCCATCAGGATGTGGGCCATGTCTGTCGTACATAATTAGTTCTTGCGCTCGATGGTCAGCCCCTTGATCATGTGCTGACGCATATTTTTTGCCTGATTAGTCAAATAGAGATTACGCTTGAGATACACCTCGCCAAGCCCATGATGCGCATCCCCCGCTGTATGGGTTTATGGCTGACCCGGAGGTACCCTTCATTTTCTAGACAATCGCAGATATGCTGCCTGCCGTGGTGGGGAAGCCCAAGGTGGTAGCGGCCAATGAGCCTAATCAGCTCAAGTTCCTCCTCACCTACTGCTATCGAATCCGGCACGTGATAGAAGGTTGGGCGTGGTAGCGACGGAAGCACGCATTGGTGTATGCATCAAACGTCTTAAGCAACTTCGTCACAATCAGATCACTCTTAACTACTGCTAGGACTGTCGTTGACTTAAACTCTGGCGAATGAGTGCGTATATAACATCTCATAGGTATTCACCACTGTTTGTTTATTATGATGGAGAAAATCACTTGTCTTTGTCCAGCTTCTGTCCAACTGATGGGGTCACAGCTGCAGTAGCTCGAGTCTAGCGTATTAGGTCGAATGTATGTGTTGATCATGTCACTGCTAAAGTAAAAATGTTATACAAAGATAGTACTGGTTATGAAGAAAATTATCAGTCGCACCCTTGCTCCACTTTTTCGCATAAAAGCATGATAAATACTTACAATTAAAGAAGACAGGAGTAGGGTGCGAGTATTTTTACGATTTACAAACCCAGCGCGATAAAGTAGGCCTCGTTAAGGTTGGTTGCCTAGAAGTCATTCCGTGACCAACGATACATACACTTCGTTTACGGATTTGTCTATCTTTTAGGTGTCTTAGTTAGATATATCAGGTGTTCCTCCATGACAAGAACCATGGCAGCTAGGTTCTGGTTCGCTATTGCTGATAGTAGTATTGTCTTTGAATGCTCCTCCTGCAAGAATTAGCATTTCCTCTGTGGATAGTTCACGTATTTCAGTAGACTCACTGTCATGCATTGCTTTTGAAGAAAGTTCATGATTTTCCATTTTAACAACTCCTCAAAGTAAATTTGCTGCAATATTACAGCACAATAATATTATATGGATGATGATGAAGTCTCAAGTAGTAGATTTGATAAAATACGTATTCAGTGTATTGATTCATTTGTAACTTAGCGAAATCAACTTGCTGGTTTTATAAAAAGTCGTAGTTAAAGTATATTAGTAACTCAGTACTGACGTATTTTGTTACAATCGAAGTTTGTCTACTCAAAGGCTGTGCCTCAAAGCTAAATGTAGGAGTCCCGCAGTGGTGTTTTAATGCATTTCTGGAGGCGGACATGCTTCGGAATGCCCTATGGTATAACCATACTGCACCCTTACTCAGCATTGAGGATCTTGAGAAGGGAAGGGTTATTCTAAAGAGCTGTTCTCTCGTAGCGTAATAAATTCTCTGTGTCGATGAGATGACAGAAATCAAGAATTGAGCTCTTTACATTGCAAATTGGTTATATTGATTTAACGAAATTACCTTAGTCTAAAACGTAGTCTTTTTGGTGTGATTTCAGGATGACCATCAAGCGATAAGTCTAAACTATATGTTAGAAATCGTGATTTAAGCCAGCATAAATAACGACACCAAGAGCAGAAATAACTTTATATGATGATCTTTATACAAACATCGTAATTGTGTGTCAATAATTTAGTTTGATAGACAAAGAAAGTAAATGCCTAAGCTAGATAGGTTGTGTCATATGACGCACTATGTAAATAATCTGAAAGAATATGTGTCATATGAAGTATGTATTGTGTCGCAAGTAGATCGCAATGATCGAAACATAACAAGCACATAAGCGAATGGCTATATGATAACTTGGATTTCAGGTATATGTGACAAGATGCTTTCGATTTGCTTATAGAAAAACATGAATAACAAGTCAGTGTGAATATAACAAAGAATTGGTTTCAACCTGCATATGGCCATTATGTTTTTACTAAGATGTACTTAACATTTTAGGGATAGTTGTATATTTACGGTGGATTCGTTCTGTGCTTTTATGTATCTTAATACATCGCAAATTGACTTAAAAATTAGATTAAGATGTATCGGATTGATGGACCAAATTGAAATTGCAACGAGGAGCTCAGCTAGTATGTTGATGGATTTGATTAAAGTTATTTGCATGTCACCACTCTTGGCGTCGGTGCCATCATTTGCCGCCATATCAAAAGATGAATCGCAATTTCTATCTAACATTCATCAGCTAACTTTTGAGGGGCGCAGAGCCGGTGAGGGATATTTCAGTGCTGATGGCAGTAGTATAATATTTCAATCAGAACGTGATAGTAGTAATCCATTTTATCAGATATATATGATGGAATTAGAAACTGGTGATGTTCAGCGGATCTCTCCCGGATATGGCAAGACTACCTGCGGTTGGATACACCCCTCCAAAGAAAAAGTTCTCTATGCATCCACACATGAGGATCCTAAAGCTCGAATAAAGATGCAAACTGAGTTGGATTTTCGCGCTTCAGGAAAAGAACGCCGTTATAGCTGGGATTTCGATCCCACATTTGATATCTACGAGCAGAACCTTGCGACAAATGAGCGTAAAAACTTGACACAAAGTCCTGGCTACGATGCTGAAGCGGCATATTCTCCAGATGGGCAAAACATTGTATTTGCATCGAACCGACAAGCATATTTAGGTGAGATGGGTAATACAGAGAAAAATCAATTCGAAAAAAACCCGTCATACATGATGGATCTCTACATGATGTCTGCTGATGGCTCAAACGTGCGTCAGCTTACAAACTCAACTGGTTATGATGGTGGGCCTTTTTTTAGTTTTGACGGAACTAAAATCACTTGGCGAAGGTTCTCTGGAGACGGTAGCCAGGCTGAAATATACACCATGGATCTAGCTAGTGGTGACGAACAACAGATCACCCATTCAGGCGTGATGTCCTGGGCTCCTTTCTTTCATCCTAGCGGGGACTATTTAATCTTTGCTTCAAACAAGGAAGGTTTTGCCAATTTCGAGCTATATATAGTGGACGCGAAAGGTAACCGGGAACCGGTAAGGGTCACATATACTGAGGGCTTTGATGGGCTGCCAGTCTTCTCACCAGACGGTAAACACCTATCATGGACATCGAAGAGGGATAGTCATAAAGAGAGCCAGATTTTTCTTGCAAATTGGAATGATACTGAAGCACGTCGGTTGCTTAAGCTGGATGGGACGGAATTGAGTGATACGAATGGTGTATCGCCAAGCAAACAGATAGCAAGCTCTGATGAGATCACCATTGAGGAGCTACGTCATCATGCCACATATCTAAGCAGTGATGAGATGGAAGGTCGGCTTGTCGGTAGCGAAGGTGAGCTACGTGCAACACAATATGTAGCTTCCGTATTCCAGCAATTGGGGCTTGAACCTGGTGGTGTCGATGGCTATTTTCAACCATTCACATTTACCACAGGCGCTAGATTGGGAGAAAATAACAGACTTGAATTAATAGGTCTCAATCAGGCGTTATCACCAGAGCTCGGAACAGACTGGCTTCCTTTGGCAATCACACAAAGCGGCAAGATTTCCGATGTTGGAATTGTCTTTGCTGGGTATGGTATTGAGGCGCCAGGTCTGGACAAGCAAGATCAAGACTATGACTCTTATGGTGATCTTGATGTAAAGGGAAAATGGGTCATGATATTTCGCTTTCAACCAGAATCTGTATCGCCCGATTGGAGGCGTCATTTGCTTCACTATTCTGATCTAAACTACAAAACATTGATCGCTAAAAGAAGAGGAGCTAGGGGTCTGATCGTTGTGACTGGCCCAATCGCAGAAGCAAAACAACAACTGATTGAGCTGGATATGGGGGCAAACAGTGTAAGCAGTTCCATCGCGGTTATTTCCATAACCGATGATCTTGCATCGCGTATTTTGGCTGTTGCAAAAAAAGATTTGCGTCAGCTTCAGGAACAGCTTGATACAGGAGAGGCAGTGAAAGGTTTTGTTGTACCAGACACTATGCTTTCAGCTGATTTGTCAATTCTGCGTAAAAAAAGGCAAGGTCGTAATGTCATCGCAAAATTGGCTGCTGACACATCCTCACGGAAAGCTCCGGTCATTTTGGGAGGGCACATCGATCATCTTGGACGAGGGGAAGTATCGGGATCTCTTGCAAGTGGGAGAGAACGCGGTAATATTCACTATGGCGCAGACGATAATGCCTCTGGTATCGCCGCCTTATTGGAGAGCGCACAGTATCTTGCTGGATTGAAGAAATCAGGTAAGTTAGGAAGTAATAGGGAAATAATATTTGCTGCTTGGTCGGGTGAAGAACTCGGAACCCTTGGTTCGACATATTTCATTGATCAACTGGGCGGCAATGAGATGTTGAATGACAAAGTAAGTGCCTATCTCAACATGGACATGATCGGACGCATGCGCGATGTTGTTTATTTGCAGGGAACAGGGTCGAGTAACATTTGGTCTAAAGAGATAGAGCGGCGAAATGTACCAATCGGTCTTAGTATTTTCACCCAAGCTAACCCATATTTACCTACAGATTCAACTCCCTTCTATTCTAAAGGAGTGCCGGTGATGAGTGCCTTTACAGGCACTCATGACGACTATTCGACTCCGAGGGATACTGCAGATAAGCTTAACTATGAAGGGATGCTGAAAATTGCTCAACTGATGGCTAGTATAACCCGTTCCCTTGCGTGTTCAGAAGCAGACCCTGACTATCTGGAAGTCTCTCGAAATAAGTCTGGCCTATCGCGTAAACAGTTAAGGGCCTATTTGGGAACAATTCCTGCCTATGGTCAGGACATAGAAGAAAAAGGTGTGGTACTGCAAGGCGCAGTAAAAGGCGGCCCT
>JARRQF010000219.1:0-6521 GCA_037382065.1 Candidatus Thiodiazotropha sp.
AGAATCGCGCAAGGTCGCGGCGTTGCCCTGTAACGAAAAGGTCCTCTCAGATGATGTGATCGCGTTGCGGTGTGCGAAACAGCCTTGGCGGCTGATTGAGTGGTTGTCTCCCGAGGGTACCGTACCCACACTCTTAGAAGAACCCTCTCCCTCCTTAGAAAACAACCTCGGTGCATCTGTGCGCTCTATCCATTCCGGCACACGCCCTGCCTGTGTCGCCTTATCGAGTGCTGCCGCCCAGCTATAGTTCGCTTTTGACCACTCTAGAAAAATCACCAAATCCGACAATGGTTCCTGATTTTTCTTCCATTAAGAAAGAGCCTAAATCGCATGAGAACAAAGCGAATGGATAACAAAACTCATTCGAAAATATCAGATTTTTTAGCTGATCTTTATTTACAGTGAGCATGTGGTTTTTTGGTGATGCTTTTATAAATAGAAAGTATTTCTCATCAATCAAATTGTCAGCCATCGATGCACGAATTCTATCTTTAGAAGTATTCCAGTTATCAATATCCATAGAGGGCAATTCATCATTGTAGCAGGCCATAATATCTAAAGAGACTGGTAGCTTAGAATGAATATCATGGGAAATGTGCAATTTGTCGTTTTTATCCAAAGAATCTTGGATACCATTCGACAACAATATTTCATTTACTTCATCATACGAACTCATCATTAAAACTCCAAATCAGGGATATCTATTCTGGTACGTGATGCAGGCAAGTCTCCATCTACAAACACATGGCCTCTACCATTTTCCAGTTTACCTGGTGCCTTCCAGCCTATATGCGGTTGTGCCGGCCCTTTTTACTCGGAATAAGCATCATGCCTAAACCCAAACCCTCGGCAAGGGCACCCCCTATTGCTGGCACACCTTTAAAGATGTTCTTTGCTAATGCACTTAACTCAAAGAATCCCTGTACTATTACCTATAATCACCTCCATCCATCATTATTTCTTATTTTTAATAAATATAGTGTGAATACCCACTAAACCTACATATATTTCTTGTTTTTAAGTAATTATTGACTTATTGCCCAGCATCAACCTATAGTTTCTTATATTGGAGAAACTTTATGGCCAGAAAAATTACGCCCTTACCCTTACCTGCCTCCCCAGTCATCGGTTCGGTAAAGGCGTTTGGTGCATTTGTACGCAGCCTGCGCACTCAACAACAACTGCGCATCGATGATGCCGCTGCACTGTGCGGTGTTTCGGTTCAGCTGCTCTCAGATCTTGAAAATGGCAGCCGTTCCGTCGGCTTGGACAAGGCCTTGGCGGTTGCACAGCAACTGGGACTCACCCTGTTGGTGGTACCAAAATCAGAACAGCCCCAGGCGATTGCCGCCATTAAGCGTCTGTCATTATGACAACCCACAGTCTTTCGGCCTGGATTGCTGAACAACAGATTGGCACCCTGAGCTATCACGACGATACCGGGCGCTTCTCTTTTGAATACGAACAGACTTGGATGACCAATAGCGACGCTTATCCAATCTCCCCCGCCCTCCCACTTCGGCGTCCGGACAACCAAACCGATGAACTGCACTCGGTCAATGTACGCCGCTTCTTTGAGAACTTGCTGCCTGAAGGCAAAGCCCTGGAGGATGCAGCTACGGCACACGCAGTTTTTAAAGGCAACCTGTTTGGTCTGCTGCGCTGGCTAGGCCAGGAGAGTACTGGTGCACTTGCTCTGTTACCTGAAGGCGTTCTGCCGGCCCAAACTGAACCGATCGTGCGTAAAGTCACCTTCGAGGAGCTCTCCGAGCGCATCCATGACCGGGCCAGTCGTCCCTTCAATGTATGGGATGGCCGTGTACGAATGTCCATCGCCGGGTACCAAGATAAACTGGCGGTCTATGTTAATGAGGAAAGAAAGCTCTTCCTGGTGGAAGGCCCGCTGGCATCGACGCATATCCTTAAGCCGGAGCCAATGAACCCAAAGTTCTTCAGGCAGGTAGCCAATGAGCACTTTTGTCTGAAGCTGGCGGCCGCGCTTGGTATACCCTCGGCCGAGGTAGAGATTCTACGCGTGCCGGAGCCGGTCCTGATAGTCAAACGCTTCGACCGCATCAAACATAACCGCCATGTCGAACGCTTACATGCGGTGGATAGCTGCCAGGCGCTCAATCTCAGCGTCAACCACAAGTATGAACGCAATTTCGGTAGTGGGCGTGATGTCGCCAATATTCGGGACGGCGTCAGTTTCGAGAAGCTCTTCTCCATCGCGCCGCTCACCCACGCTCAAGCAGCCACGCGCATGGCGCTGATCCGTTGGGCGATCCTGCAATACCTAATCGGCAATAGTGATGCCCATGGCAAAAATATCTCGTTTCTGGTCGAGCCGGGTGGCCTACGCCTCGCCCCTGCTTACGACCTGGTTTCGGTGTGTATCTACCCGGATATTGAACACGAATTAGCCATGGCCATCGGTGATGAGTTCGACATGACGAAAGTTCGCGCCTTCGATTGGGCAGACTTTTCCGACCGCTGTAATATAGAACGCCGCCTTCTGGTGCGTGAAATGAACCGAATGATCAAAGCGCTCAGAATCCAGCTACCGGCATTACTGTCTCTGCCCAACTACATTAAGGAAGAGCGCACCATGCTACAGAAGATCTCGGACCTGGCCTTGCAACAGGCTAAGCAACTGGAAATCGATGCGAAAATGGTTGCGAAAGTGGTAATTGAATAGTCCGTTTTTCATCAGGGCATTGTTGGCGTGACAAGCAGCTCCTGACGCTTCGGCCAGGGAGGTCTCCATTAACATGATCATAGGCTAGTGTGGTGCTTCATACAAATTGACGATTATAGAAGCAATATTCCACACACCTGAAAAAGTTTTACTGGAAACCTGTGTTGTGGTCTCGGGCTTATTATTTGATTTCAGCAGGTGGAGCACCGCTAGAGATTTTACGTGATTATATTCAGAATCAGGAACACCCAAAAGATTTAGCCAATTTCGTTGGCTTTGCTATCCATCTCCATCCAAACAAGTTATGGATGGAGAATTCCGCAAGGTTTGTTAAACTTCCGACAACATAGGCAGAGTGGCCTATTACTCAGCACCATGCCCTAAAAATATTTCTGCAATAAAGCAAAAGCCATGTCAGACACCGATATCGATAAAACCACCAAGGACTCCGCTATCCCAAAACACCCCCCGAAGAAACCAACCCGTGATTACTCGGCAATACCGCAGAAACCAATCACGCTCAAACAGAGAGGAAAAAAGCCAGTGCCAAAAAAGCAAAAAGCAGCCTCAAAGGAAGAGCAGCAAAAAGATCTCCCCTCCCCTAGAAAAAATGCAGCCAACCCATGGCATCTGGAAGGCATCTCTGAGGAAGCGAAGGCTGCTATTATTGCAGGAGCAGAGAGTGAAGGTTTATCGATAGCCCAATACCTGGAACAATTAGCGTTACGAAAGGAGAGGGAAGCCGTTACTTTTCCGACTCAAGCGACTGATCCTGAAATACACTACAGAATCAGTGCGATTGAGCAACGATTGGATCGCATGGAAAAGCAGCGGGGTTTTTGGGGTAGTTTTTGGGATAAGGTAATTAATACCACTGATTAAACCTAAAATATCAACAGAGTCTCCAGCTGAAACCATTGGATTTTAGGTTGATAGAAATCCAAATTCCTTACCAAAGTGTTGCGCCAGAAGGGTTAGCACCTTATTCAATTCAACTGGCTTGATAGCCACCTCATTGCAACCAGCAGCGATGAACTCCGCATATTGTTCATCAAGTGCACCAGCAGTCAGTGCTAAGATTAAGACCTTATCTCCACCAGGTAGGGCGCGGAGCCGACGCGTCGCTTCCATGCCACCCATTCCTGGCATGCGTATATCCATGAGGATCAGGTGTGGCTGCCACTCCTTAAAGAGATGGAGTGCTTCAGGCCCGCTGGCGGCTTCTTTCAGCAGAAAGTTCGATTTACTTAATGGCCTTTTGCTTAAAAATCGCGAATCTGCGTCGTCATCCACGATGAGGATGCGGATATCCTCTGCGGCGATCGTGGGCAACGACGGCTGCGTTTCTGCTCGCATAAAACGCAGCCCTAACAGCTGCTCCATACACTCGAAAAGCTGCTCGGAGTGATACGGTTTGTGGATAACATCATCGAACCCGGCTGTCATTAATTCCATATCGTCTTCTTTAAAGCTTGAGGCCGTTACCGCAGCGATTTTTACCCTTTCTCCCCCCTGCAGAGCGCGGATGCTACGGGTAGCTTCCAGCCCGTCCATCAGCGGCATGTGCCAATCCATCCAGATGAAATGGGGTTGCCAGGCAATGAACTGCTCCACCGCCTCAATACCGTTTTCGGCTACCTGAACGTCTAATCCAGCCTCCTCAAACAGACGCAGCAGTAGAAGCCGATTATCCAACTGATCTTCGACCACCAGTATCCGGCAAACTGGCTGTCCAGGCTCCAAACCGGTGACCTCGCCGTGCACCTGTGGCACCTGTGGAGTATCATCTGCTTGCGCTAATTGCACGGGTAACTCCACACGAAAGATGCTGCCCTCTCCCACGACACTGTTGGTAAGGGTGATATTCCCCCCCATCAATTCGACGAACTGACGCGTGATGGTCAGCCCCAGGCCTGTGCCCATCTGCTTGCTTTGTGAGTCGATCTGCGCGAAAGGCAAAAACAGTTTGGCTTGATCAGCCGGAGATATGCCGATGCCCGTGTCTTCCACCTCAATGATCAGGTGGTGGGCCTTATTGTGTTTCATTCCGAGACGTAAGGTAACGCAGCCCTCATCTGTTGCCTTGATCGCGTTAGAGATCAGGTTGATTAGGATTTGCCGTAGTTTCGCTTCGTCGCCCACGATGTAGCGCGGGAATTGGGGGGATGGATCCAGCAGAAGCTGCAACCCCTTGTCTTGAGCACGAACACGCAACATCTGCTCAGTTTCAGTGATCGCCCTCCCAAGATCGAATGGCACCGACGCCACTACCACTTGACCTGACTCGATCTTGGCAATATCGAGGATATCATTGATAAGACCCAGCAGGTGTTCACCGCTCTTGTGGATAATCTCCAGAGGTTCCTTCTGAAGCGCTGAGAGCCTCGCATCGTGGCGTAGAATGTCGGAAAACCCAAGAATCGCATTGAGTGGTGTTCTCAATTCGTGGCTCATGTTTGCAAGAAAGGTGCTCTTAGCTCGGTTGGCTGCCTCAGCGGCATTCTTGGCCAAGGAAAGCTCAGCTGTGCGCGCCCCAACGACCTCTTCAAGGTGATTGCGATGCAGCGTCAATTCGCGCTGGATATTGCGATGCTCAGTAATATCGTGGCCAATGCCCAGCACCCCGATCAGATGACCATCCAATGCAACCATCGGTACTTTAGTGGTTTCCAGCAATGCCCGATGGCCATCGACTGCAAAGGTTATCCACTCCTCATTCATGGTCGGCTTGCCAGCGGCTATCGCCTCTTGGTCTTTCTGTCGGAAGAAGCTGGCCAGCTTCTTTTCAACAAAGTCGTAATCACTTCTGCCAACAATCGTTGCTTCATCAGCACCAAAAAAACGTTCGAAGGCAGGATTGCAAGCGAGATATTTACCATCGGCACTTTTTAACCAGATAAGATCAGGGATGGCCGCCACCAGTGTACGTAGATGAGTTCGCTCAACCTCAAGTGCCTGGGCTACTTGCCGAATTGGATTGCCAAAGTGGGCACTGATTCTTAAGGTGATGTAGATGCCCACCAGCAGCAGTGCCGCCACTACGACCGAGATAAACATGAGGCCCTTTTCAAGAGCCTGCTGTCGATTCTCTTCGGAAATGCCAACCTGAATGACGCCCATCACAGCATCATCGTAACCGCCACGATAGGCGAGGCTGACCTCTCTCACCGGTTCATCGGCGAGCTGGTATTGGCGTACCCGGAGTGGAGATTGTTCCTTTAGTACAACACGCACGATCGCCAACGTGGCCGCATCAACCATCTGGTCATTCTGTGCCGGATCGCTGTGTGCCAAGATCTTTCCCTCACTGTCGATGAGGCGCAGATAGAGAATGTCAGGCTGTATTTGGGTAATCTCCTCAAGCATAAGCCGTGCATGGTACTTTCCGGAAAAGCTAACTCGGCTGACCGCATTCGCCAGAACCCGTGTGGTCAGCGTGGATAGGCGATCCTGCTCACTCTCCATAACGCCGCGCAAATAGATCCCGCCAACCAGCAACACAGTAACCATAAGAAAATAATTCAGACCGCCGAAGGCCAGCGCTAGGCGCCGGCCGACATTCGCCAGTTTGGGCAGGGCATAACTATCCTGGGCTGTCAGTGGTCTCATTATTAGTATTCTGATACTAGTGTGGTGCTTCATACAAATTGACGATGATAGCGTGACGCTAAGCGGTTAGCCGCTAGGCGCGTGCCGCCGGGAAGGGCTTCTCCCTTTCCAAGGCGCGCAACAACGCGGATGACCGCTTAGCGTCTCGCCCGAAGGGAAGCCTGCTCAGGCCAGGATACTGCGTTGCAATGCTTGAAAAGGGCGAGCCATTCCC
>JARRQF010000220.1:0-7889 GCA_037382065.1 Candidatus Thiodiazotropha sp.
GTCATCCGCGTTGTTGCGCACCTTGGAAAGGGAGAAGCCATTCCCGGCGGCACGCGCCTAGCGGCTAACCGCTTAGCGTCACGCTATCATCGTCAATTTGTATGAAGCACCACACTAGGACTAAGAATGTCACTTAAGAATCGTCTGCTCACCCCACCCAAGATATGGTTACAACGCCATGCTCAGGTTGCGCTATCTAGCCTTGGCAAACTGACAGGTAACCGACTCTCATCCCTAATGACCTGCTCTGTCATCGGTATTGCCTTGGCCCTACCTGTTACGCTGCATATCATGTTCAATAATCTGCAAAGCGTCAGTGGAGAGTGGAATAGTGGTGCCAGCATCTCACTCTTTCTTAAGCACAACATCTCTGACAGCAAAGCTGATTCTCTCGCAAAAAAATTGCGGCATCACCATAGGATTCAGAAGGTGGAGCTAATTACCCGATCTTCCGCTTTGGAAGAGTTTCAGCGTCTGAGTGGCTATTCTGATGCCCTACAGGCTCTAGACAGCAACCCTCTGCCCAATCTTCTGGTTATTCAGCCTAAGGCTGAATTCACCACCACACAGGCAGCACAAACACTAGTTCAGGAACTACGCCTGCTGCCTGAAACAGATATCGTACAACTCGATCTGCAGTGGGTACGCCGTCTGCAAGCTATCACCATCATCGTGCAACGTGCTGTATCTGTTCTCGCAGCACTTCTCGGTATGGCAGTACTGCTAATCATTGGCAACACCATCCGCCTTGAAATTCAAAACCGAAAAACAGAGATCGAGATCACCAAACTCATTGGTGCGACCAACTCCTTCATTCGACGCCCATTTCTCTATATAGGCTTCTGGTATGGCCTCTTCGGTGGTGTAATAGCTTGGTTACTGGTCAGCCTTTCTATCGCCTTACTGAGCGGACCAATCGCCAACCTCGCTCAACTCTATCAAAGTTCGTTTGACCTGAGTTCACTCGACACCACTACCATTCTGACGCTTCTGGGCGGCAGCGCTCTACTTGGCCTGACGGGCTCATGGCTAGCAGTTGGTCGCCACCTCAACGCCATCGAACCTAGCTAATCACTCAGGAACTTCTATGCAGAATGGCTGGTCACATAGCTTGATTGGCACTCTACCACAGAGAGTGCTAATATTCAGACATAGAGAAAAACTTGGAGGTTATTTCGAATGAATACAGAGATCGCACTGGCCACAATGCCGACTGGTAGCATGGATAGCTATATCAGCGCAGCATTTCAACTACCCATGTTAAGTGCCGAAGAGGAATATAGCTTGGCAGTGCGTCTGCGCGACCATCAGGATCTAAAAGCCGCACAAGCCCTGATCACCTCCCACATCCGATTTGTGGTACGCATTGCCAGAAACTACAGTGGCTACGGACTTGCGCTACCCGACCTGATTCAAGAGGGTACTGTAGGCCTAATGAAAGCGGTGAAGCGTTTTGACCCCGATATGGGAGTACGTCTGGTATCTTTCGCAGTCCACTGGATAAAGGCTGAAATCCATGAATACATTCTCAAAAACTGGCGCATTGTCAAAGTGGCTACCACCAAGGCGCAACGCAAACTGTTTTTCAACCTGCGCAGCTCCAAAAAACGCTTGGGTTGGTTTTCTAAAGAAGAGGTCAATACCGTAGCACAAGATCTTGGTGTGAAGCCCGAAACTGTGCTGGAGATGGAGTCCCGACTTTCTGGTCAGGACATCGCCTTTGACGGCCCATCCCAAGACGACGATGAGCAGATCACGCCGAACCCTGCCGGCTACCTCAAAGACATGCGTATGGAGCCATCTGCACTACTTGAAACGGCTGACGGTGAATCTCAAATGAAACAGCGATTGATGGCTGCCATTCAGGGTCTGGATGAAAGAAGCCGTCAGATTCTGCAAGCACGTTGGCTTGGCGACAAAAAATCAACGCTGCATGAATTGGCTGACAAATACCAGGTTTCGGCTGAACGCATTCGTCAGATCGAAAAAAATGCCATGAAAAAATTAAAGGTGCAACTAGCCTCCTAACACAAATACCCCTCTCTACGGCGATATTAAACCTAAAAGGTATCGTTAACCGCCCCATTGAATATGGAGCAGTCAACTTAAAACTAAAAATCAGTTGACTACTCCATTCTTTCCCCGGCCCTTATTAACCGGATACCATTACCTATTAGGTAAATAGTGCTACAGCGTGAATTGATCGTTGCTCAATTAATCTTTTTAGGCTAAAACACCTCTAAGTACGCTCCTCTCTAAAGCTATCGCCTGCTTGGTCGAAATAGATGAAAAGTGCAAAAACACTCTATAGTTAGTAGCAGACGGACACTGACCTCTCTTTGAGTCAGAAACGATACAACTGGCCTACAATAAATACGAGAATAGAATATTGATTGCTAAAACAAGGGATAAAGCGTGTATCCAAGTCATAATCCTAAAACCCAGAGTTAACCGCTAATAGCCATCCTGCAAATGATAACTGAGTACGGATATGCCTAACACGATATGCCCTCCTTAAAATTCATTTCAGCTAAACTCACCAGTATCCTGATCCTACTATGTCTGATTGGAGTGACACTTGGGCAATTGACAGGAATTTTTCCTGATAGCGATCAACAACAACTTAACTCAGAAAAGCAACTTTCAGAATCCCTCGCTTTCGCCCTCTATCCAGCCACATCCAGAAATGACCACTCAACACTAACCTCTTTGCTAAACAGGGTCATTAGCGAAAACCAAGAGATTTTCTCAGTAGCCGTCCATATGTTATCTGGTGACAAGCTTCGCGTTGGTCCTCGCTATCCAGATGGGAAAAACAGTCTACAAAGCACCCTTTCCACACATGAGATCCTGGTACCAATCGGCGATGGTAGAAAAATCATTGGAACTCTGACGATCAATTTTCTCGTTTCGCCCCCCTCAGATTTACTCGATTTCACCAAACTAGCCATCTTAGCATTGTCAGTACTCTCGATCGTGCTTCTTATCTATTTAATTTTCAGTGGCAATCTACACCAACAATTCAATACAACATCGATCATTCCTGAAAGGGTAAGATCTGCGTTTAACGCGCTCTCCGAAGGCCTGGTTATCCTCGATGAAAACCACCGAATCGTCCTCACCAATGAATCATTCAATAAAAAAGTTGGTCAAACATCACAGGACCTGATTGGTACCGATGCCAATAAATTGAACTGGAGGCAACGGGAAGGAACCGATACTCTGAATACCCTACCCTGGCATATCAGCCTCAATAACTGCGAGCGAGTGACAGGCATCCCGGTACGCCTCGAACTAAATGACCATATCGACCGGGCCTTTTCAGTAAACAGCACACCAATCTTTGATCACAATGGTCATATTCGTGGAGTACTCGCTACTTTTGATGACATGACTGAGCTAGAAAAGCAGTATCGACAACTCAAATCAGCACTGTTTAAGCTAAGCAGCTCCGAGAAGGCTCTGCGGAATAAGACGATCGAACTGGAATTTTTAGCTACTCGAGACTCCCTCACTGGCTGTCTGAATCGTCGCGCATTTTTTAATAAATTTGATCAACTGTTCGACATTGCCAAAAAACATAATAGAGAGCTTATTTTCATGATGGTAGACATTGATCGTTTCAAATACATCAATGACAACTATGGACACGCCAATGGTGACAAGGTCATCAAATACATTACTGAAATTCTCAGTACCAATTCACGACCAGAGGATGTGGTAGGCCGTTACGGAGGTGACGAGTTCACCATCGTACTGCCTGATGCCACCATCCAACAGGCCCAAGACATAGCAGAGCGTCTGCGCATGGATATTCAGCAAAAATGCCACGCCCTCTTCACTAACCCGCAAACTGTCACCACCAGCTTCGGCATGGCTGCATTAAGACCTGAAATGGAGGACTCCATACTATTAATCAACAATGCTGATGCCGCACTCTACGAAGCCAAACAGCGAGGTCGAAACTGTATCGTGACATGGAATCCGAACCTCAGACATAAAGCTGAGCATACTCCCCTCCCCACTTTAATTAACATGGATAGTAGCTGTGAAGATAAATCAGATCCAGAACGCCATCTAAAGCCAGAGTTACAACGACTTGAAGAGATCATTAGGGAGCTCGACTCGGAACTCGAATATACTCGTAAGGAGATAAAGCGTCGAGAAGGTAAAGATGACCTCACGGGCCTACCGAACAAACTTATCTTCAACGACAGAGTCAGCCAGGAGCTAGCACGCTGTGAACGCATGAAGCAATCCACTGCAATCATCTCGCTTGATGTCGATAACTTCTCTCGTATCAATGAGGCTCTAGGTTATAGCATCGGCAACCAGATACTTAAAACCATCGCTGAACGCCTCGTCATCGCCTTACGCAAGAGCGACACGATTGCCGTTATTGATGACCAAAGCAAGACTGGGTTGAATAACATCTCTCGCCTCAATAAAGATGAATTCGCGTTAATCTTGGGTGACGTAACGGATATCAAATCAGTAACCTGGGTGGCCAAACGGATACTGAGTCGACTAAAAAAACCAATATATGTTGATAACCAGGAACTATATATTTCATTCAATATGGGGGTTGCGCTCTACCCCTATGACGATGACATGCCAAATGAGCTATTGCAAAAAGCTATCATCGCCAGACATGCCGCAAAAAAAGATCCAAATACTAATAGTATTCGATTTTTCTCAAAAGAGATCAATCGCAAAGCTTTCCACAGTATCTGGCTAGAGACCCAGTTGCAAAAAGCAATCCTCAGACAACAGTTTGAATTAGTTTATCAGCCGAAAATAAATATACAGACAGGCCATATCGTCGGCATGGAGGCTCTCGCTCGCTGGCCTCACCCCAAGGTCGGATTGATCCCACCTTCCGAATTTATTCCGGCGGCAGAACATACCGGATTAATCAATAAACTGGGTCTGTGGATATTTAAACGAGCCTGCTCTGATCTACGCAAGTGGCACAAGCTTGGATTTACTGATTTACATCTTTCCGTCAACCTTTCAGCTGTGCAGCTGCGAGATACTGGACTATCTGAGAAGTTTCTTCGAGTGTGTCAAAAGCGCAAGATACCTGCCTCAAAAATTGACCTTGAGATTACCGAAAGTACCCTCATCGAGAATTTCGAGCAGATGCAAAAGATTATAACAAAACTACATATGGCAGGAGTCAGCTTTGCCTTAGATGACTTTGGTATGGGATTTTCATCCCTGAGTTATCTGCAGAAACTGCCTATCAGCAGCATTAAGATAGACCGATCATTTCTCAATAGCTTACTACCGGATCAGCAGACCCAAGCCATCGTCAGCACGATTATCTCACTGGCCAAAAGCCTCGATTTAAAAGTTGTGGCAGAAGGAGTGGAAACCGAATCCCAACGCCAGGTATTGCAGCATCTCGAATGTGATGAGATTCAAGGTACACTTTTCAGCCCACCGGTAACAGTGGATGAAGCTGCTACGCTACTCCAACAATGCGATGTCAAAAATCCATACAAACGCAGGTTAGGCGGAACACCATTTTGATAAATGATACTTGTGGGCGATATAAAGTCGCTTGGCGCCGATTAACTAGAAATGCTAAAAGATCAGTTGTTCTGTCAGATATTCAGCAATGTTCTGAGGGCTGGGCGTCATTAAACTAGGTATTTCACCAAGGCAGGGAGCAGGTAACCAAATCCGTAGAGTCTCCAGATTTTCCTCACTAGCCAACATCTTGGAATCTCTATGATTGGCAATCCAACCTGCAAAGTTCACCCCAGCATTGAGCATACACTCCGCAGACATCAGCGCATGATTGATGCATCCCAAGCGCATGCCCACCACTAAGATCACGGGCAGATTCAAAGAGCGGCACAAATCGGCAAGGGTGACATCATCTCCCAGTGGGACATGCCAACCACCGACCCCTTCAACCAGAACCCAATCTGCCTGTTCCTGCATCTGTTCGCAGCCATCGACTATATCATCAATCAAAATAGGCATTTCTACTTGCCGGGCGGCCAAATGCGGTGCAATTGCTGACTGATAGACGAAGGGATTAACCTCTGAGTAGGGAATCTCAATACTTGCTTGTTCCTGGATGCGCAAAGCATCATTGTTACGCAACCCTACTTCCGTCATCTGAGCACCTGATGCGACCGGTTTCATTCCCAGCACTACTTCGCCTTGCTGTTGCAATTTGTACATCAACCCCAGAGTGACAGCAGTTTTGCCACAATCTGTATCAGTACCAGTAATAAAAAGGCCAGCCATGCTAGGTTAACTCCTGAAAAGGACGCAAAATTATCTATTTGGGTGATAAGATACACGAATAAAATGGGCCGAGTCTAAATTGATCAACAGAAAATAGTTCGGGCATATTGATCCCTGACATACTAGTGTGGTGCTTCATACAAATTGACGATGATAGAAGCCTGCTCAGGCCAGGAGACAAGGCGCAATGCGCAGGGAATGGCTCGCCCTTTTCAAGCATTGCAACATGAAGCACCACACTAGTCGAGACACCACACTCAAAATAGCCCATACATAAAAATATAACGTAAACACCGCAAAGATGATGAAACCCTACCCTGCCGATGAGACAGCCAAGCCCGAGACACTCACCAACCCTGTCGGGTTACGCTTCGCTAACTCGACCTACGGCTTTAACCTAAAAAGATCAGTTGGACAGCGTGCCATTCACGTTGGGTGGTAATATCCTCACTCTGCGTGGGATTTCCAATAATTTTTACCCCATGATCTGTATCCATTTGCCATCTTTGAGCACTTCGAGCTTCCCATATTGTGGGTTGCCAGATTCTCGTCCTGGTATTCGTGCGGGAACAATCCAATCTTGCTGGCAGTTCTCCAGGGGATCGGGGATCTCCCGCCATAGCTCCCTATTGACACCATATTCATCTAGGGCGGCCTCTAGCGCACCTTCCACGTTCTCAAACCACAGGTCCGCAGAGCATCCACCGTCGTTCTCGGTCTCAAATAAGAACAGATAGACATCATCGCCACACTCATGAATCATGAGGCGTTTGACATCCGGGTGACCTTTGACTTGGGCAATAAGTCTCATTCTTCCTCTGGGTAATGCGGTGGTCAGTGGGCCTGTGTAGTGCAGGGAAATTGCACTACATAGGACTCGTTTTCGTGCATGTTAGAAATAAATCGCCACAAAAATGTTGCGAAGCATTTCGTTTTGGTTGAGAAGTTTAGCGAGCTCAGCGGTTATTGGATTCCCCTCACCCCCGGCCCTCCCCTGCAAGGGAGGGTGATCACCAATAGTGCTTGGATGCGTTTTTTCTCAAAGTACACCACACACTCCTTTACTTGCTGAATACTTGAAAATTGAAATGTAAAATTGCAAACGTTAGCCAAGTATATCCACTTCTGAATTAGATTATCCCTACTTTTTTCAATGGGCACACCACCTTCATTAAACGTGCTCATGAAATCACTATGTATATTTGGATCTGCTATTTCTCGCCAAACCTTACTCATTTCCTTGACCAATGCCTACTCATAACGGCTTTATTAACGATACCCCTTGTCTCGTTATGCATTTTTATCCCAGAACTTCCACTATTAAGATTGGAGCGAGCTCTAGAAAGCGGATGCTCAGAAAATGACAAGACACTTTAACCTGGGCAATTGCACTACAAAGAAGCCATTTTCGTGCATAATAGAAGCAAATAGGAACAACAAAGTATTTTTGAATTATTCAGCGAAATTGAAGATCCTAGACGGAATAATGCCAACAGGCAGCATGAGCAGGGCAATTGCACTACAAAGGAGTCGTTTTCGTGCATAATAGAAACAAATCGCCACAAAAATATTGCAAAGCATTTCGTTTTGGTTGAGAAGCTCAGCGGTTATTGGTCCCCCTCACC
>JARRQF010000221.1:0-6468 GCA_037382065.1 Candidatus Thiodiazotropha sp.
AGGGAGTAGTAGTCGGATCGATAATCCAGGTCGCGATTCATGCGTCCGGTCTGTTCTGGAGAAATATAGGGGAGTGGACCCTCGAGGTGACGGGACATCTGCACCGCCTGGCGTTCTTGATCCAGTTCAGAGGCAATGTTGAAACCGGACAGCGCGATCACCCCTGTATCCTGATTGTACAGTACATGTCTCGGGGTCAATGCCTTGTGCACGATATCCCGGGTATGGATACCACCCAAGGCACGCACCAATTGCAAGGCGATCTCAAGCGCTTCAACCAGGGGAAGCCCCTCATCCCCCGCCTTGGAAAGATGGGCATCCAGGGTATACTCATAGAGTTCACCCACCAGGGCCAGGTTGCCACTACCATGGGGCAGCAGATCGTAGACCTTGCGCACACCCTGGACTTCGTTCAACCGCTGGGTGATGAGCCACTCCCGCCGGACCCCCGCCACTTGCTGACGGTCAGGGTATTCGGCCTCAAGTGTCTCCACGGCCAGTTCGGTACCGTCGGCATTTCGATACGCCTTGTAAACGACACGCCCCATAGATCGGTAGAGCATCGCACCGATCTCGTAGCCGGGTAGTTTTAGTTCTGCCACCTGTCTCTACTCCGCTGTGATGCCTCATCTTATTCACCCGGCACCTAAATATGGCATATTTAGGTGCCGGGTTAATAGATGCCGAACATTTTGCTGAAAGTAGCGCTATAGTCCTGATAGGCTGTATCACGAAGAGGATCCCCGTGCCCACACAGGGCATGCCTGAAGGATAACCTCTTGAGCCGGGTAAAGTCCTCACCTCCTGGGTTGGCGCGTTGTACCCAGACCGGGCCCAGATTGGCGGGAGTGAAGAACCCCATCTTCGTCATCAGTTCCCGGGAAATGTCCGAGAAGAACTCATCCGGTGACACCCAGTTCTGCAATGCGTCACAAGCAATCAGAATGCCACCATCGCGATCCAGGTGCAGGATACCTTCTGGAATCTGGGTGGTTTGAAATTCAAACAGGGTGGCATCGGAAATCGGCAGCGGTCCCTCCGGAGTCAGGGTACGGGTAGCTTGCAGACCGGTCTCGTGCTGCATCCCGGGCATGGTCCAATACTCAGCCCGATAACGCGCCACGTAGAAGGGGTCGTCGCGTCCATGCAAGGAGCCGAGCCGTACTACATCGGTGACCTGTCCCAGCCGATCGAGTTCGGCCAGTCCGTGATCGTTCAAGCGGACGCTGTTGATGATGATCAGGCGCTCTCCATCACGCACCACGGTCATGTTACGACTGAATTTCCAGTCCATCTCCTGCAGCACCGTCTCCATGGCCCCGTTGATGAAAAAGACGTTGGAAAAAACCTCTTTCAATGTGCCATGGGACAGTGCAGGGGGAAATGAGGTCATTGTGTTACTCCTCTGGATGATTTTCATTGTAATCATAGCGACCCACGTACCGATACTCTCTGGCATATTCATTGAGATAGCCATTGAGATAGTCCCGCTGGGTCGGGTTAAGACGTCCCTGCCGGATATCCTCCATGGTTTCGTTGCCGTCGCTGCTATCCAGCCGCTTGAGATGAAACAGGGTCATATCACGCCCACCAAAAAAGCCCTGGAGATATTCATGCCGGGAGCGGGCTTGTGACATATCGAAAACCGCACCATACAACGCCGTACAGAGTGGATATTTGGCAAGGGTTTCGGCATCAAAAACCGGATAGTTTCCCTCTGGCGGGCGAAACAGTGGGTGATTTTCACAAGGGTGCACCGGATGTGCCATCAGACTGCGTACATAATCCAGGTCGAGATCAGCCTGTTGTGCCCCGGCGATGAGAATATTGAGATAGCGGCGACTCGGTAGGCAGTCGTTGTCGATGAATCCGGGTGTCCCGATATAGGTAAACGCATCAACCCTGGCCCCATCCACATCGACCTCAAGGGTGATGCGATCATACCCAAAGCCACAGGCTTCCGTGGCATCTAAAGGCGCCAGGGCCTCGTTTGGACAGTCATGGAGCACACCCCAGACCCGGTCATCCGGTGTATCGGAAGGTTCGATATTCCCGACACCCCCCTCGTGGCGGAAGAAATGTTGCACATTGAAGCGCAATCGCCATCCATGCAGAACCGCCCGTCGGGACCTCAGTGGCTCAACTCCTTTGGCCCTCAGCGAGGTGATGTTCATATTGGAGCCGAAGCCAAAATAGCGAAACATGCCAGGATCAACCACCGAAAAGCGTCTATGAACGCAAACTATCGTTCAGCCAAAGGGTTTTATAACCATAAATACTCAGCTCCATTGGGCATTCAGGTGAAATCGTACTGCTTATTCTAATGTTGTATCGACAAGCACTCAGATTACTTTATCTCATTGTTGTCATAGAGAAATGACCACTTTTCATCTGTTTCAGCGACTTATCGTGTGGTATCGCATACTCTCGTACGATTATGGCTCGAAGCCAATCATTGGTGGGATGCATTGTTTTGGGGCTTCTGCGAGCATTTGTAACTGAATGGTAGTGGGCGATTTCCATAATGAACACTCCCACAGACTAACGAGGCTGTGTAGCCAACATCAATCGGCTGAGACGGTACGTCCCGCAGCCCAAAGCCTGAGTTGATCTATCTTCTCAGCCATAACGGTGGATAAAGGTTGTGTTCGTTTGATTTCTGCCAAAATCAAACGGGTGGAAATCGACGATTTGCTTCCATGGGCGGCGTAGAGCGCCGAGACCACTGCCTGCTCAAGTTCCGCACCTGAAAAACCTTCCGAAGCCATCGCCAATTCCTTGAGATCAAAGCGAGCGCTATCGATCGAACGTTTGTTCAGGTGTATCTGCAAAATACTCTCACGAGCACTTGGATCGGGTAGATCTATAAAAAATATTTCATCCAAACGCCCTTTTCGAATCAATTCCGGTGGAAGTGATTGGACATCATTGGCCGTAGCGACAATGAAAATGGGCTTTCCATGCTCAGCCATCCAGGTCAATACGGTACCCAGGACCCTGCGCGAGGTCCCGTCGTCGCTACCGTCTGCAGCGATGCCTTTCTCGATTTCGTCTATCCACAGAATACAGGGCGACATGGCCTCAGCCGCCTGTAGTGCCGTACGGATATTTTTCTCGGATTCACCGATGTACTTATCGTACAAAGCAGCAAAATCGAGTCGTAGTAGCGGTACACCCCAACTACCCGCTACGGCTTTAGCCGCCAGACTTTTACCCCCACCCTGCACACCAAGCAGTAAAATACCCTTGGGTTTATCCAAATGTGCATTGGAGTCCGCCAGGAAGACGGATTTCCTCAGGTCAAGCCAGGCCTTGAGTCGAGAGAATCCGCCAATCTCAGCAAATCTGGCGGTATCATATTCAAATGAAAGGAGGCCTTGCTGACCGATCAGCTGATATTTAACTTCCATGGCTTTGGGAATATCACTATGCGTAATAGCCCCGTCATCATAAATGGCATTTCGGACCAGACGCCGGACGTCACTGATGGTTAATCCTGTTAGAACCCGTGCAAGTTTCTGATAAGCTGTCTTACTCCCTCGTAGGTTCGCGTTTCCATTGCGCAGAGACCAAATCTGGATCTCGTCCTGAATGATTTGCTTGATCTGATGCGTGTCCGGGAGTGACATCTCAAATCCGGCACTCAGACGCTTGAGCTCTTCAGGTAGACTCAGTGCATGGCTTATCAGAACCAAAGTAATCCCGTTCTGTGGCTGTTGGAGTGCGATCTCTTTTAACCTGCGAACAATTCTTGGATCGTTCAAATAGGGATGAAAATCCAATAAAACCACAATGGCAAACCGATTGATCTTAGGCAGCTTCGCGAGTATCTCCTCAGGGTTTGCCTCTGCGTTTTTATGAATGCCAGGTTGGCCATCGTAGGTCACTTCTTCCCAGTTGACATCATTCCCTGATACGGTAGATTTTTCTTTTCGAAGACCATCTGTTACCGACCACATCAGCAGTGGGCGGTTTTTCTCCAACGCAATACTTTTCAAAAGGGCCAATGCGCGGATTTCCTCATGGGTCTGAAGGACGATAATGGGGAATTGTCCGGAAATTACTAGGTCAAGATCGTGCTTATCGTTCATAGATTTGTTAGTTTAGAGAGTTCCTGCATGTTTGTGCCTGGGGAAACTGTCCCCCAGAGACCGACAATTCACGATACTAACCCACCTACAATAAAAAGTAATAATGCTACTGTAAAAAGCACCCTTTCCCCCGGATTTTCGGTATAGTCTGTTCTGGTATCGTTGAATTGCCCTAGAATCCAGAGTTTTTAACTCGGGCATCTTTACTTAAAATTTCCAGTATGTACCATGCATTGGTGCCATCACTAGGGTAATCACCTATTTCCTAAGGATGCATCAAGCACTAATATTGAGACTGATAGTCGGAGTGCGGTCATGTCTTTTATTAATCAAATCAGTAACATACAAAATTCCTCATTGTCTGGCAGTTTCTCAGCGGAACCTGCACAGGCCTCAACCTGCGATTTGGATTGGTTTTCAGAATCCGCTTCTGCCGGGATAGAAGGCATGATTACTCTGTCCGATTCCCTCAGCAATCAATCCCTATCCGTCTCTGAATTGAGCAATCAAATCCTGTCATTTTTAGGCTCACCGGGGATCTGACAGTTTATCTTTAATGAATCATGGCAGAATTCCGGCTAAGATCTCATCCGGACTGGCAAAATGCTGCTCAATTGCTGGTTTCCGGATGTCATAAACTCGAAATCCTTGATCAGCGCGTAGATCTCATGGAGAGCGTTTGCCTAGGCTTGGGTGAGTCTCTCTACCCGGCTTTTCTGAAACTTCTGTGTCTCATCGGAAGGAACGGAGACAAGGCAACCCACTCTCTGATCACAGAGACCTTAGTTCATGGACTACTCACAGGTCGATTACCCTCAGGACATTTAACTGCATGGGGTTCATCCAAGTTCCCGGGCGATCGTCATTTTGGACAAACGCGGAGTCTTGGCCCTGTCGAATATTTACTTACCTGGTACGCTCAACCATCCGGCAAAGGCCCCCTGCCCATTCAGATCTTTCTTAAAACCGCAACAGATTTACTCATACTGATATCTTCTAATACTGAGGCAAAAAGTCTCTATTGTAAAAAGCTACAAGCGGACATCGAAGACCCGTTGGATGGATCACTTTCCAGTAAAACTCGTTATGCCATTGGTGTTTTTGTGACTAACTGGATGGATGATATTGATGTTAAGAAAGTTTTGGACACATACGTCGATGCATTACAAGGTGATACGCTTAGCAGGTTAAATAATTTGAACAGTCAGTACTTAAAATAGCAGTCATGATCCATAGAGACTTCTCAAGATCGCCGGAAGTTGTTCTGCATGCTGATGTAACTCCGATATCAGTCGATTAATCAAAGAAACCATGGTGAAAAGTAAGATGAGTATCGATGCCAAGCTTTTCAGTGACATTGACAAGAAAAATACATTGAACTGTTGCGCATAGCGATTGATTAAACCCATCATACTGTCAACAAACAAGATCACAAGTATCATGGGTGATGCAATAAGTAGTGTTAATTTTAAATAATAAAAAAACTCTCCACTTAACACAGTGACTCCGGATGTCGGCAATCCTGGCAATCGTTTTTCTATTGGCCATATTACGTAACTTTGCAAAATAACACCTGTAAGCAAAAGCAACCCGCCTGAGGTTATAAATATATAGTTTGCCAAACGCCCTAGAAAAGAACCTATAAGGGTAGTTTGCACACCTGTTAATGGGTCTTGAACTTGTGCCACAGATGCACCAATCTGATTATCGACTATCTGCCCTGCTGTTTCAAAAGCCCATAAAAATATCCCAAACATTACCCCGATTGTTATCCCTATAGTCGCCTCCTTGGCGAATAATATGATCCACTCTGACGTGGAAAGCGTATTTAATACCACTGCAGGCTGAAGGATCAGTGTAACAATTGCCATGGAGAGATATATTGAATTTCTTACTAACGCAGGAATAAGTTCTGAAGTAAATAATGGAATAATGTAAAATGCAATAGCAATACGAGTTGCGGAAAGACTGATTGATAGCGCGTTTTGAGAAAGGTAATTAATGACATCAAAACCGTCCATCGAATAATCTACCTGACTAGCGTAGCAAAGTTTGAAAAGATACGATCTGCAAAATGGTATAATGTGGTTCCCGCCAGAGAGGCAGTTATAAATATAGTCACAATGATTGCAAAGAACTTTGCTGCATACTGAAAAGTTTGTTCTTGTAATTGTGTAGCAGCTTGTATGAAAGCAATAAATATTCCCACCAATGCCGCTACAATCACAGGTGGACCTGCCAGTACCAAGACCAGCCAAAGCGACTGCTGTGTTATTTTTATTATTTCAGTATCGTACATTTGCTATTCACAAATATGACAGCACGAGTCCATGCGCCAATTTTGCCCACCCGTCTACAAGCACAAATAACAACAATT
>JARRQF010000222.1:0-10405 GCA_037382065.1 Candidatus Thiodiazotropha sp.
AAGCTGGCATGTGTCGCCATCGCACGAGAGCTGGCCGGGTTTATTTGGGACATCACCTGCCAGGAAATGCCGAAAGTGGATGGCCGGGCCGCTCGATAGTCGCCACGAAAGTGAAACAACTGATCCCATCCAAAGAATAGAGGAGAAATGAAGCGTGTTGAGTCAGGGCATGGCTGAGCCAGTGTGGAGAACCCTTGTGCGGGCTATACCGGCATCGGCCAACGGGATAATCCCTTATGGGCATTCCCAGTCGATGAACCCTGCTAATAGAGAAAGGCCAGCTCCGCGATACAGTGAAGTCCAGTCGGTAACCAATCCACGTATATCAGCATGATCCATCATCGCAAACTGCTTGGCCGTGCCCTAACCCAACATGCTTTAGAGAGACCGTATGAAAGTACCTGACATGTAGCAGAAACGGGTTTATCCACCCTTTTGTGGACAAAGCATGGATAAACCCTAAATACTGAATTTAAACCTTGAAACGTGGTGCTGATGGATGCGGTGATGCCGGTGATGGACGGTTTCGAATGCTGCCGGGAGATGCGCAACAGCCTGCCGTTGACGCCTATTATTTTTATGACTAGGCTCAGCGACGTCGAGCACATCGTCAAGGCCTTCGAGCATGGCGGCAACGACTTCATCACCAAGCCGATCAAACCCGAAGAGCTGAAGAGCTAACAGGTTCACTCTTTTCTCAAGGTACTGGGGATTCTGCTTATGTGTTAGACGCATCGTTGCTAATACAGATTGGTCAAATCAAGATGATAGACAAGACCTGATCAGAGTTGGCGCTTGAGCAATCATCTCTGCCATTGCTGGATTCTTGCTATCGAGAATCCGCAATGGATTGGTCTCGAGTCTTCTTTGGCTATCTTCGTCGAGCAGATCCCTATGTTGCTTGAAATATTCCACCAATTGATCCCTGTAGCCCGCCCGCTCCTCTGGGGTGCCTAAGGTATTGATCTGCAACTGCAGATTCTTCCTGCTGTCCCCTCGGGACGCAGGGTAAGACTATCTCCGTTGCGATCCTCGAAGGTATACATCTCCTTTTCGACGATATCGGTCACCTCGCCGATAGAGCGCTTGAAAAGGTCGGTCATCTCGACGATCGGCATGCGAATCTCCGCATAGCCGTATCGGCTCAATACCGAACGAACCCGGTCTTCGAGAAACTGCCAGACAGGGGCTGCTGGGGCAGGATGTCCTTCATCCTGCGGATGGCCTGGATCTGCTCTGCCATTGCTCTCAAGAAAAATCGATAAAAGCAGGCAAGATTACCACGTTATCCGGGGCTAACCTAGTGTATTGATAAAGGAAATAGCTTTGTCGGATCGTCCCAGCTCAAGATGTAGCAGCCGCATTATTTGAAAATCATTTAAATGAAAAGATGTGTTGATGTTCAAACTTTATCCCCCAGCAATAGGAATTTAATTCTTGTACGACCTTCTGAACCGCCGCATAATGAGACGATCTTTTTTAGTTTAAGTAATTTTCGCGCCCGGAGAAGCAGTATGGCCGGTGTGGATGGCAAACAACTCCTCAAGGTCTTCATATCAGTCGGAAACGCATTGTTGCGTCATTACTGTACCCAATCATCAGTCACACCAATTTTTCGATAAGTCTCGTACAAGCCTGATGACGGCAACATTTCGAGACCATGTGAGGGTAACCATCGGACAGACTAGCTTAAGAACCAAAGACACCTCGATACTTACCGATGGCTTACTCCATTTGGGGGGTATCCAAAACCACCATCCAATAAGCACAAATTTCCAAGTGGTGAATCATTCAAAAACAATAAGGAGTCATAGCAACAACAATACACAGAGACAAATCTAAAGCAACATTAAAAATGAATATGACATACATCCATTGAATAGCGTCAATTGTTCTCTAAATTGGATGAAAGTTCTTTTCAAGACCTATGGAGTCACGGATCTATGTCAATAACCTGATGAAGTATTTTAGGGAGAATCAAGCATGCGATTAAAAGAAAAAAGTTGGCTATTTTTAACTATCTGCTCTGTTTCGTTAAGCGGACCTGTCGCCCAGGCTGAAGCGCACGACCGGCATGGAGCGAATTTTCATAAGTGCCATTGGAACGAATCCTATAAAAAAGCTTTCATACACTACATGAGAGATTGGTCAGGGCCTTCAATTTGGTGGCCGGAATGTCCAGGACCTGACCCAATCGATGAGCCTGATCCAATCGATGAGCCTGATCCAATCGATGAGCCTGATCCAATCGATGAGCCTGATCCAATCGATGAGCCTGATCCGGTCGATGAGCCTGATCCGGTCGATGAGCCTGATCCGGTCGATGAGCCTGATCCAGTCGATGAGCCTGATCCAGTCGATGAGCCTGATCCGGTCGATGAGCCTGACCCAATCGATGAGCCAAACCCCAATCCTGTAGAGGATCCTAACCCAAATCCGGTACCAGGAGATGATGATTCCATAGAGGTACCAGAGGTACCCGGACTCCCCAGTACCTATCCTGACGCATCGAACACTGGTGTTCCGGTTGGAATCTCATTAACGGCCTCGGAGACCATCGAGATCACAGAACCCGGTACCGTCATCGATGGCTATGAGGTCAATGGCATCATCATGATTCATGCCTCGAACGTCACGATCAAAAACTCCCGCGTCATAGGAACGGGATACTGGTCCATCCTGGTCGATGATGGACTGGTGGGTGTAAGTATCGAGGACTCTGAGGTTGCTGGTATGGAGACTACTGAGGGTACCGAAGGGTCACACGGCATTTTCGGGCCGGCTACTGTCGTCCGGTGTGATATCTCCGGTGTCGAAAATGGTATCACCCCAGGAACAGGCTCAGTGATACGTGACAACTATATCCACGACTTAGATGCCCCAGGTGAAGATCCCCATATCGATGGAATTCAAATTGACGGAAATCTAAGCGACATTACGATCGAGCACAATAGGATATTATCGAAAGACACCTCAGCCGTGATGATCGATAACTATTTCGGTCCAATATCGAATATCATCGTGAATCAGAACTATCTGGCTGGCGGTTCCTACACTGTCTATTCCGATGGACAATTCAATAATGGTCAAATCGAGGGCGTGCAGTTCACCTACAACCGCATGGAAATGGGAGTCTATGGGTACGCCAGTATCGAGTATAACACCATTGTCGATATCGGTAATGTGGATGCGTTCACCGGTGAGTCCATCGTATTGCAATAATACAATTTATGCTTTTGAAGCGTATACCGCTCTGACGCATATGCCGATTACTTCCTTTTCACGAAGTAATCGGCAGTCGCTTTGCAACACTTGTTGGTTCCCGTGTGGTTTTATTCTGCTCTTTTCACACAGACGACTATCAAATTTATGATATGTTGTCTTTTTTCCCTGTCGTTGCATTCGGGATGTTTTCTGTCACTTACTAGCGGTAATTACCAGATAGATCTATTTCTTCCTGCTTAAATCACCCCTTTCGAACCAGATAGAGTTGTAGTCATCTCCAATTGTAAAAGTGACCAATCTTCTGACACGACCGCTATCGTATCTCAGTATCAGAAGGTATAGATGATGGCCTCGATTTGATTTGGCAAGAGTCCTTCCCCGGGATTGGTGATGTGTTTATATCGCCTGGCTCTCTCGTTTGCCATCTTCTTTGCCTGCTTCTTGGCGCTCGGCGAAATAGGCTCGGTTTTTGTCGTTGCTGGTAAATATGATGACTCCCTTCCCATCAACGTGACGATTCCATCCAGCCGGTGTAGTCGCAGCCAGACTGAAAGCGGATACCAGGAGAACTCAACAACCACCGGCTAACAGCCGGTGGGTTAGTCTTTCGGACTGAAAGTCCGGATACGGGTCAGAAGACCCGTCTAGGGCTCCGTTCGAAAATTGTCGTCTACTTTGGGCTCAAAATGATGCTCCAGATAGTCTTTGATCATCTCTTCAGTCAATTCTCCCGAGGTGACGCAAAAATATCCTCTTGCCCAAAAATGTCTTCCCCAATACTTTTTTCGTAAGTCCGGGAAGCTTTCAAACAGCTTTGAACCTAAAAAGATCAGTTGGACAGCGTGAAGGGTGCGCTTGTGGTGGTGCAGGGCAAGGGTCGCTCCTGCACATCCATGTGCCCGCGACACTTGTGCATCCATGCACAGCGCGCAACGACGCACAATAGCCCGCTATTCCAAGGCGTTGCAGGTTCAACAATCAGACCAATAATCTGTAGCGATCCCTTCTCCTAAATCAGCCTCAATAAGACGCCTCCTTACTTCGAGCAAGTTTTCCAATAGTGCGGGCTCCGCTTTTTCGTATAGAGCGGCATCTGGAACTCGCTTCACAACCACCCCAAGTAGCTCAGTGATGGCATTGCCTATTGAGTTCTGACTGATGGTTACGATCAATTTTCCTGCCTCGTTTCGATAGATCAACTGTTTGAAGGCGGGTTGCCATCTAACCGAGTTCGCATATTTTGCATCGACGATACAGCGATCCCTGACCTTCTTGGCAGCACCGAGAAAATCGTTATTGAACAGCAGGACGCTCTCGACTAACTCCGGGTAGTAGACATCCTTGGGCATAGGAGCGTTGCGTGTCGAAACCTGGCTGAAGAAGGTTCGATAGAAATCGATAAACCCTTCTAGAATAGCATCATATTCATGCCAGAAACGGATATTCTTCAAGGCATCCAGGCCTCCTCGGATCTCCCAGCACGGCAGCCCCTGAGGATACCCGGTGAGTTCAATGTTCGACTCTTCTGAACTGATCGATTTTAGTACCTTAAGGTCGAGTGCCCGCTCGAAGAATTCCCGATAAACATCACGCATGTAGGCTTGGAACAGACTATGCTGCCCACCATCGGAGAGATTGGGGTTTTTGGGGTCTGCCAGTTCAGCCTGCCGCAACTGAGCCATCGGAAAAACAATAAAGTGATTGTGTAGCATACGAATACTGGGGACGCCAGGAGATGTCAGTGGCCAGGTGGCGTCAAGACTAGCTTCACCAGCTAATAATAGGTGCATGGCCGGGTCTGGATAGCGTTCCACCATATATTCGATAATAATCTGATTCATGCGATTCCAAGAATGGCGCACATTGGCGGGCACCTGGGTACGACGCACTGGCCGCCCCAGTGGGTTGAGGATTACTTTCGACGTATTGTAAATGATGGAGGTATCAAACTCGGTACTATGGCCTAATGCCTTACGGTACAGCAGAAGGTTTTCTTGATTCATCAACAACCCGTTGTTGTTTATCAGGTCGTTGAGATTTTCCGTACTATTGAAAAACTCATTAGGTTTCATCCCTTCTGGCACTTCCAGGGGAATGGGGCGAAAAGGGGTTATGATCTCACGAGGACCGTACTCCATTAAAAAACTCCTATTGATGAAGTGTTAACTCATAATCCCACCCTAAACATGCTTTGAAATGAAAGCAAAACGATCGCTCCTATGGGGGCATTATTTACACAGATGCAGTGCGATAACGACGCATCACTAAGTTGGCTAACAGTCCTGTCCAGCCCGTTTGATGAGCCGCACCCAAGCCTTGCCCGCTTTCGGCATGGAAGTATTCATAGAACAGATTAAGGTCATGCCACGCCTCGTCAGACTGAAATGGACTGTCGCGACGCATAGCAGGAACCATCCCACGCTCATCCCGCCGATAGAGATCGACCAGACGCTCTGAGATCAGAGTGGCTATGTCCTGCAGAGTGAGCATCTCTCCAGGTAGAAAGGGCACTTCGTATTTGAACCCATCTCCAAGAAATCGATAAAACTTCTCCAGCGCCTGCACCAAGGCGTAGTTGGTAGGCAGCCAGACCGGACCTCGCCAGTTGGAATTTCCGCCGAACAGCGCCGTCTCAGATTCACCAGGCTGATAACGAATTTCGACCTGCCCGATCCCTGGCAAATAACCAAGATCCTGTTGATGTTCATGTAGTTTACTGAGACTTCGCACCCCATAAGGAGAGAGAAACTCATCCTCATTTAGTAACCTTGCCAGGATGCGCGGTAGCATAGCGTGATCTACCACTGCCAAAAGATGCTCGCCCTGGTCGTTTTCCCAATCGGGACAGGCACATACATAGCTGCCCTGAAAGAGCCCTTTCTTATGCTCCCCGAGCATTTTATTAAAACGCGGTACATTCTCCAATAGTCGTTGGTCCACCACCTCTGTGGCAAACAGTGGAATCAATCCAACCCATGAATAGACATCGATTCTATGATGTGAACCATCAGGGGCTATCAGCAAATCCTTAAAAAAACCTGCCTCCATATCCCATAGTGAGGGGCCATTATTATCACCACCACCAATCGCCTTTGCGATTGATAAAAACTGTTTGTAACACTGAATGGCGATGTTTTCATAATCACGATCTTCTGTAGCCAGCTCCAATGCCATCACTGTCATATTCAGGGCAAACATAGCCATCCAACCAGTGGCATCCGCCTGCTTGAGGGTATAACCTGGCGGCAGGGGTTTTGAACGATCATAGACTGAGATATTGTCGAGCCCTAAAAACCCGCCTTCAAACAGGTTCTGTCCCTGACTATCCTTGCGATTGATCCACCAGGCATAGTTAAGCAGCAACTTGTGAAAGACCCGTTGCAAATAGTTGAGATCCCCCTTACCTTGTTGGATGCGTTCCGCACGATAAACCTTCAGAGTTCCCCAGGCATGCACGGGTGGATTGACATCACTAAAGGACCATTCGTAGGCGGGTATCTGACCATTAGCATGAAGATAGCGCTCACCAAGTATCACCTCGATCTGTTGCTTCGCAAAATCCACGTCGATCAAAGCCAGTGCCACGCAGTGAAAAGCCAGGTCCCAGGCGGCGAACCAAGGGTATTCCCAGGTATCAGGCATCGACAGAATATCCGCCGCCTGGAGATGTCGCCAATTATGGTTACGTCCATTATTGCGCGATGGAGGCGGAGCAAAGTGATCACCGGTCAACCAGCGAAGTACATCGAAATGAAAGAACTGTTTACTCCAGATCATGCCCGCCAATGCCTGACGCATAATACGGTGGTCCTCTGAACCACCCTGCATAAGCAGTTCGTCATAAAAAACATCTGCTTCTGAACGGCGCAAGGCAAATATCCGTTCGACCTCATTGAAAGGGTGATCCAGGGCATCCTGACTAAGTACCAAATCGACTGTTTTTGACTTGCCACCCGCAACATCAAGCCGCAACCAAGCCGCGAATTTTGTACCAATACTCTGAGGATTAACCGCCGCCGTCTCCCCGTCCACGACCAACCTGTGGAAAGCGTCCTTTACATAGGGAGACGCCATAGGTGAGTTCCAAAGTTGTTGTGTATTGGATTCGTTTTCCGTGAATAACAGTTCAGCCTGTTGTTCACCATACAGGTGATAGGTGCCCAGCTCGGCATGTTCTGCCTTCACCGACCACTTCGCACCATTTGGCGACAACTCAAGACTCAGTGCAGGCTTATCATTGCCATCCATCCAAGACCAGGTATTACGAAACCAGAGTTGTGGCAACAGATGCAGCTCGGCAGTCTCGTTGGCATGATTTCTAACTGTGATGCGAATCTGAATTTGAGTGGGCGATACTTTAGCGTAGCTAAGATCAACATCCCAATAACGATTTTCACTGAAGACACCACTATCAAGTAGGTTGAATGGGGGATCGAGACGGCTGCGATTGCGATTTTCTTGAACCAGACGCTTGTATGGATAGGCTTCCTGAGGATATTTATAGCGATAACAAAGCCAACTATGGCTGGGGGTGGCATCAGTATAGAAGTAGTACTCCTTAACATCCTCCCCTCGATTACCCTGATTTCCGGTAAGACCAAAGGCTCGCTCTTTGAGTATCGGATCACGACCATTCCATAGTGCCAAAGCGAAGCAGAGCCGTTGCTGCTCATCGCTGATACCACCAAGACCATCTTCATTCCATCGATAGGTACGGGAACGTGCTTGATCATGGTCAAAATACTCCCAGGCAGTACCTCCTGGACTATAGTCTTCTCGCACGGTTCCCCAAGCACGCTCAGAGAGATATGGACCCCACAAACGCCAATCCGCCTCCCCACTCCGTTGCTGCTGTAAACGCCTACGTTCTTCGTTGAGTTGCTGACCATTCATTCCTAGTTAACCTAGTGTGGTGCTTCACCTGCTCCAATCGCCACCACGCCTCCAAAATAGAAGCCACCGACCAAGCCTGAGCCGGCGCTCCTCTGGGGTGGTGAGGGGGATTTCCATCAAATATTTCGCTGATGCTACCAAGGCCGGCATTGTGCAGATGATCTTCCAGAGTAGCCAGACGAGTTTGCGCCGCTGCAGCATCACCAGTGACACGATATTCCGCCCAGGCATAATGCCCAAGCAGCCATGCCCATACCGTACCCTGGTGGTAAGCACCATCTCGATCGGCCACACCACCGCGATAGTGAGCACAATAGGCCTTATCCCGAGGACTCAATGAGCGCAAGCCGTAGGATGTCAGCAATTCACGTGCACAAAGATCAACTATTTCACGTTGGATATGAGTCTCCAAGGGCGAGTGGCACAGACTGACTGCAAGAATCTGGTTGGGCCGAATACTGGGATCATCACCGTGGGGAGTCTCCACAACATCAAAAAGCCCATGACCATTCGCTTGATGAAAACGCTGAAAACTGCTTTTGACCGCATCAGCCAATCGATGATAATCCGTTGATGAGTTACCCAAGCGCTCAGCAAAATCAGCCATGATTCTAAGCGCGTTATACCACAAAGCATTGACCTCAACTGGCTTACCAATACGTGGCGTTACCACCCACTCGCCAACCTTGGCATCCATCCAGGTCAACTGAACGCCAGGTTGCCCAGCTCGCAGCAGGCTATCTTCAGAGTCCATTGAAATGCCATAACGTGAACCCTTGAAATGCCACTTGAGCATACTTTGCAAAACCGGAAAAACCTGCTTTAGGCTATCATGGTCATTGCTAACCTCCAGGTATGCTCTCCAAGCCTCAAAATACCAGAGCCCAGCATCAACACAGTTAAATTCGGCCGTTTCGCCCCAATCAGTCAAACGATTTGGCAGTTGCCCCTTATCTACCAATTGCGCGTAACTCATTAAAATTGAGCGTGCACGCTCTAGACGGCCACTGACTAAAGTCAGACCGGCCAGGGAAATCATCGTATCTCTACCCCAATCTCCAAACCAAGGATAACCTGCGATAATCGATGCCCCCTCCTCACCAGATGGTAAAGTACGCTGAATATGAAAGCTCTCTGCCGCTAAAAGCATCTGGCGTATCCAGTGAGGTGCCCTTTTCAGTGGACCATTCTCGGTTGCGCTGATCAAGGCACGATCTGCCTCCAGAAACTCATCCATTGCACCTGTCAGATCAAATCTGAGCCGCTCATTCATCGTCACCGCGAAGCCAACCCATTGACCATTCTCCAAGGTGTAGGTCAAGTGACCTACAGAGAGATTGTTATCAATGGCAGCAAGTCCACGCTCCTGTTCACGGAGCAACTGAAAGCCTTCGTACCACTGCTGCCTTGGTTCAAATTCTGCTTGGGTAGTATGAAGGTAGAGACACCTCCCTTTGGGCCAATCAATACAGACCTTATCATCCATGAGGAGCACTGAAGCTGTTGAACCGCGAACAGCCATACTACCGTGGTGATCTCTATTGTTGGCGAGGAGATTGACACTCAGCGTAACAGGATCAGGACCAGGACCAGCCACGCCACCTGTACAGCGATAGGCCACATAAGTGGTATGCTCTCCTGGCATCATCCAGATACGCATCTCAAGCCGATACTCAGCACAGGCGAATCGCCAAACCGGCATACGCCCCTCTAAACGGAACTGCTCCAAAAAGTGGTAGCCTGATGGTTCGATCACGTCGCCATACCAGCGATTAGTGAAGAGTGGCCATTCATGTCCTGCCACTTTCAGGGTAGCATCCGCTTTGGCTACCAGCATATGACGATCCATATCGCCAAACAGAGGGGCAATCAATAAGCCATGATAACGTCGGGTTAGACTACCCGCTATGGTACCGCCAGCGTAACCACCCTTGCCATTGCTTAACCACCACTCCCGCTGTTCTGCTTGTGTCAAATCACCACAAATCTCGCGGCCAAACTGTATGCTTCGGAACATATCAGCTCCCTTCATGGAATCTTGGATAGAGGTTCATACCACCATCGACAATGAGGGTAGTCCCTATCACATAGTCCGACTGATCCGATGCCAACCATATCGCGCTTGGATAACTCTGTTCTAGTGTGGTGCTTCATACAAATTGACGATGATAGCGTGACGCTAAGTGGTTAGCCGCTAGGCGCGTGCCGCCGGGAATGGCTTCTCCCTTTCCAAGGCGCGCAACAACGCGGATGACCGCTTAGCGTCTCGCCCGAAGGGAAGCCTGCT
>JARRQF010000223.1:0-6445 GCA_037382065.1 Candidatus Thiodiazotropha sp.
AAAAAGAGTGTTAGAAAAGCCGTTGAGAATTTTTGTTCCTTCATTTTGCATCCCCTAGAAATGGGCAGACCCTGCATGTATATCAATCACTGGTGCAGCCATGCGAAACATTGACCTTAGTTTATGAGGGTAATGTGGTCAATTTTTTTATTATACTCAGTAATGCTCTTATCTTTATTTAGATGACCTGATCAAAATGGTAAAATCAGACAAATATGATACTGTCATCTTAAAACTAAGCAATGTGAAAGCAATGTGAAATAATTGGTTTTAATAATTAAATACTATAAGTGCAGATTTGACCCTTTTGCTTTCGATAGGGCAGGGTAGGGTATTGCTATCTTAGCGATGTTTATTTTATGTTTTTATGTATGGGCTATTTTGAGTGGGTATCTGGACTACTATAGATCATAGTTGCAACATTTAATGCGTCTGATTGTTCCCACACATCGATAAGTAATTCAGCCTGCTCACTGGTTGAACAAGTTGCGGCGCGTAGTTGGCTTCCTATGCATGCGCCTGTTAAATGCTGACATGCTGTATACCGATGCGGAAGCTTTTAGCTATGACATAGCGATTGCCTGCATTTGTTTCTAGTTTGATAGTGGCAAACGCACCTTATTTTTTTACTACTGAGACTGCCAATATAGTTGGGTTACCATCAAAGGGCATTTCTTCGATAGCATGCAAGTAGTATTCACTGAAAATTATAGCCTTAGACACGAATATGTTTTTATTCCAGTTCTCAGGATACCGAATGTTGTAGATCAACTCATCCTTAGCTGGAATTTCAATGACGGACTCTATTTCTGAGTCATGCCAATGTACTCCGCTTAATTTTTCCATACTATCCTTGGCATTTAATATATAAGCATTTATACGCTGTGCGTAGCATGGCGCATAAATGTCTGTTGGGCTGAGCCGCCCATCAGAGCGACACTCTATTTAATAAAGGGAAAAGTACTTCACAGGTAAGGGTCGCTCCTGCACATCCATGCACGGCGCGCAACGACGCACAATAGCCCGCTATTCCAAGGAGTTGTAACGCCGCCATGTGCCGCCACAAGCGTGCTATTCATATTGTAGCGTGACTCACCCAGTAGGTGACCATAACCATTAATGACCCATCTTGCCTATATTGACCTCAATCCCATCCGGGCAGGTATCGCAGAGAGACTTGAAAAGTTTGAATTTACTTCGATAGTGGATAGAGCGGCTGAATTAAAACGCAGTATCAGCCTGCAAGCAGTTTGGCTATCGCAGAACGCCCAATTTTGCTTCTTGTCAGCAGTTATTGGTCTAGCATCAAGCAACACGCCATTCCATCATGGTAATCGGCGATGGCTGAGGGATAAATGTGTCTTTCAACTGACAAGTCATGCTTAAAATTTCTATTCCTGCCTAATTTCTCTATATGTAAAGACGAACGCTTGTGCCTGCCTTTGCCGGTCACTCCTACTTGAGCAGACACTAGCGTCTATTTTTACTGCTTTGGAGATCAGGGCTGACTAATTATCAGACCAATACCTTTTTAATTCGGCCCAAGCATTATTATTTTCATTTATTTCATAATGTGGTTCCGTACCTTCTCCTTTATAATCCGAAGTGTACCTTAAGTCCCAACCGTGAAAAGGTGCGCCAACTATAAAATTAAAACTAGATATATTTTCTTTTTTATAGGCACTATGTAAATCTTTTAACCACTCTACTCTATCAGGTATCCAACATGCAACGGCGTAAGATCCACTAAGAATAGGTACCTTATGTTTATTTCTAAACTCTATCATATTATCTAGATTTTCTTTAATTCTCTTTTTAGCATACTCTTCTGGATAAGTCTTACCAAATTTCCGCTTGTTTATCCCTTGATGGGTGTAGTACATAGGGTCAAATTCATGATAATTATAGATAATTCTATTATCCTTAAAAGGTTCTGTCTTTTTATAGTTAGAACTAAATCCCCAGTGTCCTCTTGACCAAATTATAAATCTATTTCTATCATGTTTTCGAACTATTTTTACTAACTCTTCAGAAAGGGAACGCCAATTGCTTGGTACGTTAGTTTTAACGATAATTCCATCATCACTCCAAACAGGCTCTGACATAAACTGGTACGCTAAAATGATATCATTTGAGGTTCCATTGAAAGTTTTGGCCAAAAACTTTGCTGTATCTCTAAAATTTTGCATACAATCAGGATCTTTCCAGAAACCCACGTTCTTTTTGCTATTACATTTAGCTTTATCATAAGGAATGGATTCCATTCCTAAAACCATTCCCATGCCATGTTTTTCTAGTAATGGGATGTAAACGTTATTTACTTTTTCTTTAAGTCTATTTAAAAAAGCTTTTTTACGTAGACTAGATTTAGTTCCTAGTATATTCATCCGAATGTGTTTTACATTTGCTTCTTTTAAATCTTCAAATAAACGCTCTAAACTTGTTTTTTCATTTTTATTATCTTCTTTTTTATTACTTGCGTTTTCATCAAAAATTATTGTTGTGCCTCTCCATGGAAAGCCATTTGGTATCGGATAAGAGGGTGTTGGTTCTTCTGCTATTATTTTGATAATTTCAATATCATTATTAATGTAAATAACTGTTTTTGGAGGTAGGTTTGAAAAATTAATATATGGTCTTTTATCATTTAAGTTTTTTTCTACCCTGGCTGTAAATGTTGTCTCTTTATTTGTAATACTCCATTGCTTGTCCATACGTGAAGAAAAATGCCTTATATTAACGGTCCCATTTTCTACAATAGTATCAGTATATGCTTTGAAGCTTATCTGATATAAGCCTGTATCATCAATTTTCAAGTCACTAAAATTATCTAAATAAAGATATGCTGCAGCAGGATTATTTCCAACAGCTATTTTTGTATAATTATTTTCGCTGCTTATAATGGTATTAGCATATTTAGTCCAATATTCAGCTTTGACAGGTACTGTTGTAATATTGCGATTCACTTCTGGCGATGGAGCTTTCGCTTTTAGCATGGAAGCTTTCACTTCTAGCGATGAGAGAGCTTCCGCATTTAGCATGGGAGCTTCCATTTCTAGCGATAATGGTGCTTCCGTATTTAGCATGGGAGCTTCCATTTCTAGCGATAATGGTGCTTCCGTATTTAGCATGGGAGCTTCCACTTCTAGCGATGATGGTGCTTCCGCCATAATAAGCGTCCGATACCATTGTTTGCCATTGACCTTATCTCCATATTTATTGAATCCATATCCTTCTCCTTCCCAAGGATCCATATAATAGAGATTGCCATTCTTTAGTCCATGCCCAACTATAAAGTTCTGTCCGGCCAGAATGATAAAGGGTCGTTTCTGTTGAATACTATCTATAGCCTCCTCTTCAGTGAGTATACCTTTTACCAAAGTACTCCCCATCGAATGTGGACCTATATTTTTCAGGATATCTTGAATGCTACCTTTTTCAGTAGCGAGTTCATTTAAATTGTTACAGGCATCACTAGGATTTTTGCAACAGTCTTCAGAACCGTAATTTCGGTATGTTGAATGAGTTCTTGCATACTCGGCGATGTCACACTGCCTCCATTCATTACCGTAATATTGCAATATACTTTGAGCAGCTCCCGCCCAGGACCAATTCTCCTGCTCTTGCTCAATAAGAGGAACGTTCAGTATTGACGAAGAACTCGAATCATATGATGCAGCATTGGTTAAAGCTGGGATCATAAGGGCCATGAGGCCAGCATATATCAATTTTTTCACTATTATTGACCTCGATTTAAGTTGTCGATTAAGTTTATATATTCCATTCTGTTTTTAGCCGTCATTCGTAGGTCCTTTATGATATTTAGGTCGATTGATTGATAATTTTCAGATACTGTCATGCTGATTGGTTTAGAAGTCGCAATAAACCTGGAAGCAGACCACAGCGGATAGATGTAGCCTGACAACTCACCAGCCTCCTGCGGATCAAACTGCACATAGTCACACCGCATTGAGTAATCTCGTATAATTCTTCCTGCTGTAGGTGGCAAACCCTGGCTTGTCACATAGTTTTCAAGGTCTCCAAGATTTATTGCCAGTTGGTTACCGCTAAGTCCCATGAATGTCCAGCCATCAGCCTTATCTCTCATCAGTCGAAGCAGAACACGATTATCTCCGCCAACCGTCACTGGAACTCTCCAATATCCCGTAGATTGCTCCTTATCCATGTCATATTCTTGGTAAGGCATACCTAGCTCAGCATTTTTAAACTCATCACGACTGTTAAATCCATAGTGTATTTCATCACCTTCTGGAATGTCGTCTAAGAATTCATATAGATGACTGTTTGCATATTGATACATCCCCTGAATATCTACGTCTATAGCCGCAAAACAACATCTACTTTGCATGGCGATAATTGTAAAAATACATAATAAATAATACATACTTGTTCTTACATTGTAAGATACATACTCTATCTTTTTCATATGAGTTCCTAGCTAATTGTTAAACCTAAAAAGATAAGCTGGACGGCGTGAAGTGTACGCTTGTGGTAGTATCTAGCAAGGAGACTCCTGAGCATCCCGCTACACTTGTTCAAACCTACACTGCTCGTAATAACATGGAATAGCCATCTATTCCAAAGAGTTGCTGCACCGCCATGTGCCGCCACAGGCGTACAATTCGCGCTGTAGCGTAATTCACCCAATAGGTGACCATAACCATCGAAGCTCTTTTTACAGAAATAAAAACCGACTAATAGCAGGAGCAGTCAACTAATTTTTAGGTTCTATACTCCGTTGCACCAAGTATGATATCTATCAGAAAGAACATTCAGCAGAGTAGTCATATTTTATGGGCAAATCTTATCGTTAACTCTATTACAGCACACCTTATGGAAACGTTATGAATGAGTTGAATACGAATAACTTACGACTAATGATTACCCCAAAACGTCAGCAAGCTTTAGCAGTCTATATGGCATAGGGGGCGTCCTCATAGACACAGAGCCAAAGTGGGAAATCGTATCTTTAAGTTTGAAGTGTTGATTTAGCAAAAAATGTTTTCCAGGTCGGCTAGACGGGTGATTTAGTTATATCCAGGCTCCAGTTTTTGCCTTGATATACATGGGTGATGTCGGTTATTCTTCTTATACTTAAATTGTTGGGGTCTCCCATCAATTTAGACCAGTGCGTGTTAGCCGGTTTTGAGATCCGTCTCTTCCCGATAGCGCTGCACGATCCACCACATCACTTCGTCCGTTGATGTGGAGAGAAAGAGGTAGGCACCTTGGTCGCTCTCGGTGCCCTTTCGATAGGCATAATAGTATCCATCGCCTTGGCCGCCACGAAAGTAGGTATAGTCCGCATCGCGAAGGATTTGCTCAAGCTCGCCGCTTGCTCTGAGCTGTTTGAGTTCAGCTTGCATATGTCGCTTTTCAAAGAAGCGTCTGATCGGTTCAATGAAGTCGTTTAACATCAATGTATGTCCAGCGGTTAACTCCCAGCAATGGCCCGAGTACCGGGCAAATGCTTGCTCGCGGTCTCGATCGATGAGCGTATCATGGTTCCGATCATGCCAGGTAGCAAGCCTTGACCGGAGGCGAGAAGGGCTTGGGTGCGACAAGCGGTGTTGCTGTCTTAACCCTGTGTACTTTTATTTCCAACGCAACATGAAAGGTTGGTAGCCCCTAATTTTTAACTAATTTCCCTTTAAGTTGGATTATAATCTATATTATACCATCCCCGGAAATAGAGCAATAATACGCAAGCAATATCCATTGTACTCCGCATCACAACCGTCTCACCGAATACCTTCCTCATAACTCAATAGCTGAACCTCAAACGCAATCAGGAAATGTTTTACCTCTGTAAAAATTTTGTCATGTGATTTTTGAGGAATTTTTTTACCGATAGAGGTGAGTAGTTACAATCGGAAAATAATTTGATTAGGAAATTAGCTACAATATACAATAAATAACGCCTATTTGTTTATTGGTGAACGCTTGTAGTTACCATTTCAAATAACTGTAAATCGTTGAAAAAATGAGTAAACTATAGATTATATTTTTTTATCCCATAAAAAGTTAGGGCGGCTATTTATGGATGAGAACTAAGTAGTTATAAAAATGACATACATATTTTTAGCCATTGCAATATTAGCTGAAGTAACTGCAACCAGCGCTTTAAAAGCATCTGAAGAATTTACCAGGCTTGTTCCGAGCATAATCGTAGTTGTTGGATATGGTGTCGCATTCTATTTTATGACGCTTGTTCTAAGAGTAATACCAATAGGAATAACTTATGCAATTTGGTCAGGGCTTGGTATAGTATTAGTGGCTATTGTTGGTTTTTTTGTATACAAGCAAACTCTAGTGTGGTGCTTCATACAAATTGACGATGATAGAAGCCTGCTCAGGCCAGGAGACAAGGCGCAATGCGCAGGGAATGGCTCGCCCTTTTCAAGCATTGCAACGCAGTATCCTG
>JARRQF010000224.1:0-6377 GCA_037382065.1 Candidatus Thiodiazotropha sp.
CTAGATATAGTTAGGTGAGTGAAAATATGATGGAAGTTGTTGATCATGAACCCCAAGCATGGTTTTTATTTAAGGATGATGAATCATACTTTTTAGATGCAAATTGTAACCACAGTGCATTTGGTTACTCATATATGATTAAGCTTTCGCCGCAAGAGTTGGATAATTATAGAGAAGGTGGTCATGAATATCTAAGCAAGCTAGCTTATGATATTCATTATTCTGCACCTGTTGTAAAAGGCAGTACCTCAATATATATAGGTCGTGATGTTACTAAGGAATACTCAGAACTATCAATGGCGGCAATTAAGAGGTGGCGAGAAAGTGCCGGAGAGTAATCACTCGGGACAGTCACCGTTTGGGATAGTCTAAAGCCATTCAAAATCAGATGGTTATTTCAAATGCTACTACATTTATAGCGGCGTTTAAATGGTGTGTGTCCTCGTCTACTCCTGGGGATCGTGTGCCGGGCCATATCATCCGATCTAATTCAGAAGGCAGGATTCACTCGAAAGACAGCGCAAACTGGTGCGGTGACCTTGATCCAGCGATTTGGTAGTGCGCTGAACCTCAATGTTCACTTTCACATGCTGTTCCTGGATGGAGTTTACACGGAAACCAAACACAGTCGAACACGGTTTCAGCGCACCAATGGGCCGGAACAGCAGGAACTGATAGAGCTGGTGCATACGATCAGCCAGCGGGTTGCCGGTTTTCTGGAGCGTGAGGGCATCCTCGAGCGTGATGAAGACGACTGCATGGATGCAGGAGGTAGGGCGAAGCAGGAGCCAGAGCCGAAAACAGTTACCTGAATCAGGATGATGCGGATGAGGACTCCATGCAACAGGTATTGGGGTGCTTGGTCAGTTATTGCATTGCCGTGGGGCCACAGCAGGGGCGCAAGGTATTCACGCTGTAGACCATCCCGCCCAGGGAAGATGATGAGCGCTTTGCTCAGGTAGCAAAAGAATCCGGTTTCAGCCTGCATGCCGGAGTCGCGGCACAAGCCTGGGAACGGCAGAAACTGGAGAGGCTATACCGATATATTTCAACCTAAAAAGATCAGTTGGACAGCGTGAAGAGTGCGCTTGTGGTGGTGCAGGGCAAGGGTCGCTCCTGCACATCCATGTGCCCGCGACACGGGTGCATCCATGCACGGCGCGCAACGACGCCGAGGTACTGGATAAGCTGATGATCGAGGCATTCGGCTCAACTGAGGCATGGGAGAAGATGAAAAGCGACTTGGTCGAGCAGGATCGTTGGGCGGAGTTACTTTATCACTGATTTCCATCACATCGTCACCGAAGCAAACAGAGAATCAGCGTTCAATTCTAAATTGGCGCCATCAGTCAACCCCCGAACCTCCTCAAGATGCGCTTGCTTGAAGGAATCGAGTTGCTGTGGGTGCAGTTGATCCAGAAGAGATTTAAAACCATTGCTATTCAGTAAAGACCACCACTGGTCAATACTGATGGGATATCGTATGGGTTCATGGTTTACATCAAGGCTGTTGTATCGACTCGTGGACACCAATGCCTCGATCTGTGGCCTGGACTTTAGCCTCTCTCTGATTCTTGAAGGCGGGTCCACGTTGCAATCTCTCTTGAGCCGCTCGAGAAGACACTCGGCATAGGGGTTGAATGCCGCATCGGTAAATGAGGAGAAGATAAACGCTCCACCAGGCTTAATGGTTTTACAGATCGTTTGATAGGTCACCTCCATATCGGGATAGAAAAACAGACCATAACCACAGCTGACGACATCAAAGGTATGGTCAGCGTATGTCATTTGCTCTACATCGCACTGCCTGAAGGCTATATTGGTAATGCACTTAACCCTGGCCTTTGACTTTGCAATCTCCAACATCCCCTGGGACAGGTCTATCGCCTCAATGCTGGCATCTTCATATTTACTTGCAATCTCGATGGCAACCGCTCCGGTACCTGTCGAGATATCGAGTATTTTCATGCTACCCGAGGATGGAACCAAAGCAGCCATTTTAGCTGCAGAAATGGCAAAAAACCTGTTTTCGTCATAACGTCGGGAGACATCATCAAAGTTTGCCTCAATGCCTTTTTTGTATTGAATTGCATCCATATTCATGTTTTATTTCCCACTCACTTCGAACTCGAATATCCACTAAAACAAAAAACCAATGCCCGTTCAGGTTTGTCGTAAATAATACTCATTGGTAAATTATAACTCGCGATATTATTTTCATCATAATCCACAATGAATTCCACATTCATATCCTCATGACTGTCTGGCATTGCGCGTAGTGAACTCATTGTCAACTCATTTTGCTCAAATTCTTTTTCCGGGCAGAAAAAGACAACTGTCAGTATAAAAAGAGTCCTGGTCCCAGTCAGCAGTAGCTTTACACCTTGTATATCTTGGCTCTACTTGAATACGGATAGGTTGATTATTCACGTTGTAGCGTGATTCACCCAGTAGGTGAGCATCACCATCGAAGCTATTTTCTTCAAAATCAGAAACCTGTTATTAGAATGGAGCGGTCAACTGATTTTTTTAGGGTCACAGACACCGCAACCTTCACCCGTCTCATTAGCCTGATAGCAGGAGACGGTAAGACTATAATCGACTCCCAGAGTCATACCCCGACGGATGATATCTGACTTGGTGAGATTGATCAGCGGGGTATGTATCTGATAGGCGGCGCCCTCAACCGCTGCCTTGGTAGCCAGGTTGGCAAGATTGCGAAAGGCTTCTATGAATTGAGTGAATAGATTGAGGCCGGCTAGACGGGTGATTCAGATATATCCAGGCCCCAGTTTTTGCCTTGATATGCATGGGTGATGGCGGTTATTCTTCTTATACTTGATCGATAACTGGGATGGGTATTCTATGTGCATATGGATGTGATCTTTACTGACCACACCTTTCAATATCTGACATCCTATGCATCACATATTTGGATGACCCGTTCCCGACATCGCTTCTGCACATCCCCTCTCAGTACCGGATATCGATATTTCGTTACCCAGACAAAATGGATCAACAGTATGCTTACCGTATGCCCGCTTCGCCCTTGCTCTTTCATTCCTCATAGGCTATGCATAACTGTGTAGCAGCTAAAGCCTTGCACTAAAGTGCATAGTTTTAACTAGCGAACTGAGACAATAAATCACTTACATGGCAGGAGATAAATAATGGTTAACCCAATAGTCGCCGCCGTTCCAACAGCCATCGAAACTATAGACGATATCTACCAAGTCGTAAGCAGTAAAGATCCCCTCCTAGTCCGTACAGTCAACTACACCTCTGCTATGCCCGTTAAATTTGGAGTCGTACGCGATTTAAATGCTATTACAGTCAATACGTTACCCTGTCCGGTTATTCGCCCAGGAGATATAGTCGATGCCACTTTTGGGGCCAGCAGTTGGAGCGATGCCTCAATGACCATGGAATATTGGTTCGACTATATGGGGCACATCTTCAATGTTCACGTGCACTATGCCTGGATCTCTACAGACGATGCGCATTTCAATATCAAAATATTTAAATCGAAAACGGCTAAGTCTCCCCTTGAAGTAATTGCCGAAGGCGGCAGCCATATATACCGAACGCTAACCGTAAATGCAGAGGGCTTTGAAATTCACATCAATACCTCAGGAAAATGTGTTCACGTTGTCTTTACTGGAGGCACATAGAAACCTGGCTACGAACGAGCATTAAAGCGTTGGATAATACCTTGAAAATCGCTGGTACACATTGATTCGCGGCTGAATGGAAGTGTAGGCAGATTGCTTCAGAGTTGCTGGCCAGGCATGTCACAGCTGCGCCATAATTCGCACCAGCCGTGTCGGAAAAGCGGCTATCGCTAACGCGGGGCGGCAACATCCGCTACCAGCTCAAGACGCCGTACCGTGACGGCACTACCCACGTCATCTTTGAACCGCTGGATTTCATTGTCCGCCTAGCGGCATTGGTGCCGTAGTACCGGGACAGTCACCGTTTGGGATAGTCTAAAGCCATTCAAAATCAGATGGTTATTTCAAATGACGGTGCTTTCACAATAACGATTAAATGGTGAGTGTCCTCCCTCGTATTAGCTGTAACCTGAAGCCATCGGCTTTTAGCCAGTGGAGTATTCACTTGCCCCTTTAGTTGTTTGATCCACACTGCAAATGAACTTAATCGATGTGGAGGAGTGATTTTCCTTTATCATTGTTGTCCTGTTTATTTTTTTACTACAATATAGAATGACCCTATCAGGGTAATCCCCAGTTACCAATAAACTCCCAAAACATACCATTAGAAATAAACGCTAACACAGTACGGAGAGAGTTGTGAGCACCCCAAGTCCAATCACCCAACGAATGGCACCTCAGCTAAACACACCAGTAAACATCAATTCGAATAACGCACAAAAAGCAACCGGACAAGCCCTATATCAACAAGTCAGTCAAAGCCAACACCCCGACACACTGATAAAAAAGCAATTCGACAAAAACTCCCAACCTCAGAAAACCAAACTCGCCAATGAATTCGTCAATGCAGCAGGCCGCGAGGGCCTGAACCAATTGGCAGCAACCCCAGACGAACAACACGCCCTTGCAACAGTCTACAACCATGCTGATGGCGACGCCCGCCAATTTATGCTGGAAGTCCATAAGGATCAAGGAAATACAGCCGTTGACTACACAAATAAAGCGGGCGCCAAAGGCAAGAAAGAAGCAGCGCCTAGCTTAACTGCCGCTGCGATAGCAGCAGGTGGCACTGGGTACAAAGAGCCTTCTTTTTTGATGTGCTTCAAGATAAAGAATTTTGGGGAATATATGCTGACAAGGTTCAAGACTTAGGTATTGCCACAGGGAAGATGTTGCTAGGTGAAGCAAGTGTATATTCAGGTTGGGTAATGACTAAAGTACCTGGAGGCCAAGTAACAGAAGCGTATCTTCTGGCTGATGGAGCATCTTTATATGCAGGTGGTATGAGCGATGTAAATAACTTATTTTATGGTACATCAAAAAATTATGATGTGTTAGGTAAAGCCTATAATAATGCAGGCAAATATTATTTTTGCGATGAATCTTATGGAAGTATCGCCCGAAGCGTAGTAGGTTTAGGCTCTGTTTTTAGAGCAAACACGATACCTGCAAGTGCTATCAGTGTTGCTCAATGGGTTAAATCAATAGACCCAGACAAGTAAACTTAAGACTCCGGCATGAATTGGTTGTGGATATTGTTAAGTATCATTGTGTTTTTTGCAGTTGAATTACTTATTTATTTTAATTTTCATAAAAATAGAAAAATTTCTGAAATTTTATCTATAGTAATTTTTCTTATAAGCGCGTTTCTTGTGGTAAATGATAAAGCTGAAATATATATTATAGGTGGAATATTAATGTGTTTAGCACTATATTTAGACTTTAAACGAAATGAGTGAGATTAAATAATAAGTGCATAATAAGTAGGGCTAGGCGCATTTGTTTACCTTATAAAGGAGGTGTGCGCAACTGACCTGATCAATGCGATTCTCCACTCATCTCAGGGAGAGCTTCATTGTTCTCCGGAGATTGCCAGCGCTTTGATGGAGCACCTATCCAAACTTGCAAAAGTGCGATATACCCCCTTCCCAAACGATGAACTGAAGCCGTTGGGTTACCTATTCGGATCGGGAGTCCATGCTGGTTGACGTCCATCTTCGGTTAATTGGCGTAGATTCGAACCGTCTCTGTCGACAAGCCAAAGGGAACAGGGACTGAGCAGTCGTGCACCGTTATCCAACGTATCGAGGCTGCCGTCAAGCGACGATGACCGCTCAAAGACGATTGTCTCACCGTCTGGCGAAACGGAAAGATTGCCTAAGGCTTGGTTCTCCAATCGAAAGATCTCGGTAATCTGACTGGTGGCGAGATCATAGTAGTAGATCGCCCCATAGGTACCATTTGTAAACGAATCTTCATATAGGGAAAAGACCACCCCACTCCCATCGGGAACCCAGGCGACATTGAGCATGGTGCAAAAGGTTGAGCAGTAGTCTTCGACATGGGTACGATTTTGCGGATATTGAAGGGAAGTGAAATAGAGAAAACTACTGCTCTGATCCCGCTCAATGATAAAGAGCAGATCTGCTGTCTCCTGAGTGGGTCCGCGTGCAATTCGATAGGCGCTTCCCCAGCTCTAATTGCTCCAGTTGAGCAATCTCTCACCGGTAGTGCCCATCTCTGGTGAACGGGAGATCTGCCAAAGGTTGTTGGTTGGTTCAATGTATCCAAAGCCTGAATCCGGTTCTTGGAAGAGATAGTTGATCTCTGTACCATCGTAATTCCAGGACGGATCAAACAGCAACAGACACATCGAGTTGGTGTCGCCGCTTACAAAAGGGATGGTTCCTGCGTCGATCTCTGTGT
>JARRQF010000225.1:0-6353 GCA_037382065.1 Candidatus Thiodiazotropha sp.
TCATTGAACTTAAAGCGGCTGGACTGTCGTTTTCGCTTGCGGAGTCTGTGTCATCCAATCATTCACTTGATTGTTACAGACGTTGAAGCAAGAAGCCTCGCCCAAAGCAACTTGTTGCGGCGGGCGGGGAGTAGTCACATTAATCACAGCACTTCCTAATATTGGTGATACGCTTGCAGATCTGGTCGTCTCTTCCGAGCAAAAGGTAGAAAACCCAGCTACAGGAAAGATCAACGACCTCCTCCTTCAAAATTACTCTATTGACTCATTGATTGTAACGCCGCTATTTAATCTTTCCCAGATAGGCCTGCTTCATGGCCATTTCAAAGGCTTCATTTGAGGGGTATTCGTAACCAAACACAGGCTTCCAAAGCGCATGATTTTCCATGCAGAGATAGAAAAAAACATCTTTGTGCCATGCTTGTAGCGCCTGGTATGCAAAGCGGAACATTTCCTCTTTTATCTCACGAGGATAGGAGAGTTTTCCATTACTTTCGACCCATGGCATTTGCAGGATCTTGGTCTGAAAGCCCTTTCGTGCCCGTAACTGTTTAATCACCGGTTTGATGTAGGTGAGCGTTCCCAGCGAAACAAGCACCACTTCCTCAGTCGAGAATTCACTCACCAGACGCTGCAACATCTGGCCATAACCCTGGCGCCAGGCATCGTAATGAATCATTGGATGCAGATGAAAACCGACCAGCACACCGCGATCAGCTAAGCGGCGCGCCGCTGTTAAACGTTCATCCAGAGATGCCGTGAGATGCTCTTCGTGGGCAATCAATATCGGGGGGTTTAGTGACCATGTACAGAGGATGTTTTTTGGTAGATCTACCTTTAGCAGATGGTTGATATTCTTCGATTTGGTTTTCAATTCAAGGATGACATTTGGGTGTCGTTGTGCAAAGTCAATCAATGCATCGAGAATGCCGCCCTGATTACCCCACATCAATGAGTCAGAGGATTGGCCAGTACCAATGTGGTACAAGCGTTGTGGATCGATATCGAGGCGAGCCAGTTTTTCTGCGAAATTCGCATCGAATCGTACTTCATCTCCATGGTAGAAGGATTGGATACTGCAATAGCTACAATCGAAACCGCAATTTTCTACCGCATCTAGAGTGAGCAGATTGCAGCAGCGGGTACGCGGTGAGGCAACGGGGCAGCTGCCCAATCCAAGCCTCTCTTTCTCCACTTCAAGACGCAGGATTCGCTGTTCCGATCTTGGGGGAAGAACGGGTATTGGTGGATAGTGGTTGGGTTTTTCGCGCAACTGCTGCCAATGCCTCCGTACCTGTTCCAGTAACCAGCTTCGACGCTGTTTGGGAGCAAGGCCGGAGGGGTAGTCCGTTGACCAATAGTGTTCCAGCGCACCTTCATCCCACATAGCAAGGTCTGCCGCCATGTCACAGAGTTGGCGCAACTCCTGTTGGGTAAAACGGTGCTCGCTTGCCTGTTGCTGCAAAAAATGCTGCTGTTCTGAATCGAGCCGGTCGAAACCAGCTTGCTGGAGCAGATCAGCTAATTTTTCGTGATAGGCTGCCGACTGGGACACGAAACAGAACCTTAACCTAAAATCCTGATGGAGCAGCGGTCAACTATGAAATCCTGGTTAACGCTTACGCGAGACATACCGCTTCAAACGCTGCCGTTTTTCAATCTGACGTTTGGTCAGTGTATTCTTCTTACCTTCATAAGGATTATTGCCGGAGCGGAATTCAATCCGCACAGGGGTACCCTTGAGTTTGAGTGCCGTGCGAAAGCGGGTAATCAGATAGCGCTTGTATCCGTCGGGCACATGATCGGTCTGATTGCCGTGAATGATAATCAGGGGTGGATTCTTGCCTCCCTGATGGGCGTAACGCAGCTTGATGCGTCTACCATGCACCATGGGTGGCTGATGCTCCTGCACCAGCACCTCCAGCAGACGGGTTAATTCGGGAGTGGCAAGATCGCTCATAGCACTGGCATAGACCTTGTCTACCATTCCAAACAGATCACCGACACCCGAGCCGTGCAGAGCTGAAATAAAATGGTGGCGGGCAAAGTTAAGAAACGGCAGCTTACGATCTATTTCGGTTTTAATCCACTCACGCTGATCCTGGGAGAGTCCATCCCATTTATTAACCACCAGAATGAGTGCCCTTCCGCTTTCCAGCACATGTCCGGCCAGAGTGGCGTCCTGCTCGCCTATCTCCTGCTGAGCATCGAGCACCAATAGTACGACGTTGGCCTCTTGAATCGATTGCAGTGTCTTAATAATACTGAACTTCTCGATCACCTCTTTGATACGCGCCCGACGTCTCACCCCAGCAGTATCGATCAAGGTGTAGCGTTTCTCGTTGCGGGTGAAGGCGATGTAGATACTGTCTCTGGTGGTGCCCGGCTGATCGAAAGCCACCACCCGATCTTCGCCCAACAACCGGTTAACCAGAGTAGACTTACCGACGTTGGGCCGCCCAACTACGGCGATTTGAATTCCCTTATCTTCTTCAGCCATCTCTTCTTCTGGTGGCGGAAGTGAGTCAAGGATCTGATCAATAAGATTGCGTACTCCCCGCCCATGAACAGCTGCAATAGCTTGTGGATCACCCAGTCCCAGACGGTAGAAATCGCTGGTCGCGATCTCTTCATCCAAACCTTCGCTCTTATTCACGGCCAGGGTTACCGGCTTTCCGGTACGACGCAGCTCCTGGGCAATGATTTCATCGCCCCCGGCACAGCCCTCCCTTGCATCAAGCAGAAACAGGATATGGTCCGCCTCACCGATGGCTTGACGGACTTGTTGTTCCATCAAGAGATCGATACCAATCTGATCACCGCTGATGCCCCCCGTATCCACGACCACATAGGGGTGCTTTCCAAGCTTCCCAGTGCCGTACTTACGATCACGGGTGAGCCCTGGTTGATCAGCAACCAGAGCATCTCGGCTGCGGGTCAGACGATTAAAGAGTGTGGATTTACCCACATTGGGACGACCTACCAGGGCGATTACCGGTAACACTTCATGGCTTCTCAGGTTCGATTGGATGAGCCTTCAGGGCGCTCAAGGTCCCTCCCTCATCCAATACATAGACAGTATCATCAATCACTAGAGGTTTGAGAGTGATGGGGTCGCTGCTCACTTTAATTCGTGCCATCTGCCGACCATCATCCTGTGCTAACCAGTGGACATAACCTTCAAAATCACCAACCACTAAATAGTCGTCAACCATGGCCGGAGCAGAAAGCTGGCGGGCATGTAGCGCCTTTTGTTGCCACAGAGTGGCCCCATTTGAGGCATCCAACGACCAGACATGATCAGCCTCATCGGTTACAAAAAGTTGTCTCCAGGATGCATCCAGACCAGCATAGGATGAGATTTTACGTCGCCACAGCACAACACCACTAGATTCAGAAACGGCTGCAACATCCCCTTGGAATGCAGCAACATAGACTGTGCCTTCAACCAGTTTCAGCTCAGCATCAATATCCACTACCCGCTCGAGTTCGGTACGCCCCTTTGGCGTCGATATCTGCGCTTCCCATATCACCTGCCCGGCATCCAGGCTTAAACCGATCAATTTACCACTGGCAAAACCCGCGATAACCTGAGAGTCACTGATCACTGGCGAACTGTTGCCACGTAGAGACAACACAGGAACAGTACGATCATATAGCCAACGTTGTTCACCTGTATCAGAGGTATAGGCAACCACACTGCCATCGCCAGTACGACAGACTACGCGTCCTCCATGAACCGCAGGAATAGACAGCACTTCACTTCCCACCCGCTTACGCCAACGCTCTGAACCATCCTCAGCATTCAGTACGATCAGCTCAGCTTCTGGCGTCCCCAGCGCCAACAGACCCTCACCAAATCCAGGGCCACCACTAAGAGGGGTATCTGTATCCACCGACCATAAGGTTTTGCCTGTTTGGGGATCGAGGGCAAACAGTTCACCAGAGGGTTCAGCCAGATACATCGCCTCACGACCCATTGCCGGAGCCAGCTTTATCTGCGCACCTTCTGAACCATCAAAGCCTCTATCCCAAAGCGTCTCAATTTTCAGTTCAGCTTTCAGTTCGATCAGTTCTGATGGAGGATCGGAGTTATCCTTTCCGCTAAATAGGCTACAACCGCTCAGCAGCAGTAGCAAGGGCCAGATGAGATGACGTGTCATTTTGGCCTCAGGGTGCAGCGACGGCTAAGTCGTCGAGCTTCATTTGTATTATTGCACGATGACTGATCTCCTCAGTCATCGCCTTTGTGTAGGCCGCTGCAGCAGCAATACGATCACCTTTTGCGAGCGCGATGTCCCCTCTCAAAGCGGTAAATTCCCCAGCAAAACCGCCTTCATCGCTAGCAACCAACTTCTCAGCGGCATCAAAAGTGCCTTCATCGATTAGAATTTTGGCCAGATTAAGTTGCGCCAAACGGGTGATCGCCAACTCGCCTCCCTGCTGGACTACCCATTCGAGTTTTGCTTTTGCCGCTTCCGGCTCTCCCGATTCGAGCTTAAGCCTGGCTTCAGTCATAGCGGCAAATCGTGCGTAGCTGCTGCCCTCGAAGTTATCTTTGAGCAATTCAGCCTGCTTGGCCGCTGAGTCGCTGTCACCACGCTGAACGGCAGCAACCATCTGATTAAACGCCACCGAAGCCTCTGATCCAATGCGGTCCTGGTAATTACCCCAGGCTTGCCAACCAAACACACCACTTAATCCGATCACCAAACCGGCAATCACTGAGGTGCCATTCTCTTTCCACCATCGTTTGATAGCCTCAACCTGCTCTTCTTCGGTCTGATATACACTCATAGTTTTTAACCCATTCAAGTCTTTAGTTTTTTTGGCATTATCCGCTTATCACGGCTACACCAATAGTTCGGCAAGTCTAGCCTCAAGCTCAGACAAACTAACTTGTCGCTGTTCCCCTCCCCGCAGAGGCTTGAGGCCAATCTCATGCTTCGCAAGCTCATCCTCTCCAAGAATCAGAGCATAGCGGGCCTGACTCTTATCTGCCTTTTTCAGCTGGCTTTTGAATCCGCCACCACCGCAATGGCTGATCAGGCACAACTCAGGCAATGCATTTCGTAACCGTTCAGCCAACAGCATACCTTCGCGCATGGGAGCCTCCCCTATCGCCACAAGATAGACGTCAGGAATAGAAAGACGTTCCGCTGCACTGGAGGTTTCAAGCAGCGCAATTAACCGCTCTAGTCCCATCGCGAAACCCACCGCTGCTGTCTCTTTACCGCCCAACTGCTCTACCAGACCATCGTAACGACCACCGGCACAGACGGTTCCCTGTGCGCCCAAACTGTCGGTCACCCACTCAAAAACGGTCCGGCTGTAGTAGTCAAGACCTCGCACCAAGCGAGGATTGTGAACATAAGCCACCCCAGCTGCTTCCAATCCGCGACAAATAGTCTGATAGTGATTGAGCGACGATTCACCCAAATACTCCATCAACGTCGGAGCTTGGGAGATAAGCTCACCCATTTGTGGATTTTTACTATCCAGAATACGTAACGGATTGCTCTCAAGCCTACGCATACTGTCTTCATCCAGGTTGTCAATGTGCTGCTTAAAGTAGTCTACCAGCTGATTCCGATAGAGGGCCCGCTCTTCTGCAGTTCCCAAAGTATTAAGTTGCAGTTGCAGGCCTTCCAGACCAAGTTCACGCCAGATACGAGCAGTGATTAGTATCAGTTCAAGGTCAATATCTGGCCCATGCAAGCCAAAGGTCTCAACACCGATCTGATGGAATTGCCGATAGCGCCCTTTCTGGGGACGCTCATGACGAAACATTGGACCCTGGTACCAGAGTCGTTGGGTCTGATTAAAAATCAGGCCATTTTCGAGCCCAGCACGTACACATCCCGCAGTGCCTTCTGGACGCAACGTTAGGCTATCTCCATTGCGGTCATCAAAGGTGTACATCTCCTTCTCGACGATATCGGTCACCTCACCAATAGAGCGTTTGAAAAGCTCAGTCATTTCAACAATGGGCATACGAATTTCAGCATAGCCGTAACGACTGAGCACCGAGCGAACCCGATCTTCAAGAAACTGCCAGACAGGTGTCTGCTGGGGCAGAATGTCCTTCATTCCGCGAATAGCTTGGATTTGCTTTGCCATGACCTTATGGAAACTGAATAAAAACCGTGGAGATTACCACGATACGCTGAGCCAACCTAGTGTCGTGTTTCATCGGGTTGAGATCCTCTCCTCCCTAAACTGATTTTTAGGTTTAACCTAAAAAGATCAGTTGGACGGCGTGAAGAGTGCGCTTGTGGTGGTACAGGGCAAGACGCAACGACGCGGAATAGCCCGCTATTCCAAGGAGTTGCAACGCCGCCATGTGCCGCCAC
>JARRQF010000226.1:0-6285 GCA_037382065.1 Candidatus Thiodiazotropha sp.
GCTTCGATAGCCATGGTCACCTACTGGGTGAATCACGCTACAGCGTGAATAGCACGCTTGTGGCGGCACATGACGGCGTTGCAACTCCTTGGAATAGCGGGCTATTCCGCGTCGTTGCGTCTTGCCCTGCACCACCACGAGCGCACTCTTCACGCTGTCCAACTGATCTTTTTAGGTTGAAAAGGGCGAGCCATTCCCTGCGCATTGCGCCTTCTCTCCTGGCCTGAGCAGGCTTCTATAATCGTCAATTTGTATGAAGCACCACACTAGATTCGGCATCAGTCAAAACTCTGGGTCAATACAACCAGGCGATCAAGGCGATTACGCGCCTCGCCACTGGCTATGACGGCGTCGGCCTTCTCGACCCCCTCCTTGAGGCTCGAGGCGATACCTGAGGTATAGATAGCAACCCCAGCATTGATCATCACGATATCCCGCGCTGGACTTGGCTTATCTTCCAACACGCCACGGATCATCGCCAGACTTTCTGTGGCATCATTCACTCGAATCGTGTCAAGGGAGTGGCGCAATAGACCAAAATCTTCAGGTTGGATGATAAAGCGCCGTATCTGACCATCCTTCAATTCCGCCACATCAGTTAGGTCACCGATACTGATTTCATCCAGGCCATCGCGGGAGTTTACAACCATCACATGGCGGCTACCCAGGCGCTGTAAGACCTCTGCCAATGGCTCCAGTAACTCGCGACTGAAGACGCCCAGCAGCAGATTGGGTACCCCGGCCGGATTGGTCAGCGGCCCCAGGATATTGAAGATTGTACGTACTCCCATCTCTTTGCGGGGGCCAACTGCATGTTTCATGGCAGCGTGATGTCCAGGGGCAAACATATAACCAACACCCACTTCACGCACGCACTGCTCTACTTGCTGCGGTGTCAGATCGAGGCGCACCCCGGCCGCCTCCAGAACATCGGCACTCCCCGACTTTGATGAGACTGAGCGGCTGCCGTGCTTAGCCACATGGCAACCGGCAGCTGCGGCTACAAACATGCAAGCAGTGGAGACATTGAAGGTGCCTGACGAGTCACCACCCGTGCCGACAATATCCACCGTATGACTCAAACCGCCAATAGAGACCCCGGAGGCCAATTCACGCATTACTGAGGCAGCTGCAGAAATCTCGGTCACCGCCTCCCCTTTCATGCGCAAACCGATCAGAAACCCGCCAATCTGGGCTGCAGTGGCACCCCCCGTCATGATGGTGCGCATCACCTGGGTCATCTCTTCACCCGTCAGGTCCTGGCGGGTCAGAACCTTATTAATGGCTTGTTGTAAATCCATGTGGGTCGCTCCTCGTTTGGATGATCACCCTATTTCTGAGCCTGGAAATAGACACAATATTTTCGATAGTCACTAATCATCATTGGTGTGAATGTGTGGCATAAAGAATCAACCACTTCCAACGAAATTACGCAGCAGGTCGTGTCCATGCCGGGTCAGAATCGATTCAGGATGGAACTGTACACCCTGCACCGCCAGCTCTTTATGACGCACCCCCATGATCTCATCCATGCTGCCATCCTCCTGTTCCGTCCAGGCGGTGATCTCGAGACAATCAGGCAGACACGCCTTATCAATAACCAGAGAGTGGTAACGAGTTGCGCGAAAGGGATTTTCCAAACCACGAAAAACGCCACCCTCTCGATGGTGAATCGGGGAGGTCTTACCATGCATCACTTCTCGGGCATGTATGATTGTGCCACCAAATGCCTGACCTATGGACTGATGTCCCAGACAGACCCCAAGAATCGGTATTCGCCCAGCAAAGGTCTGGATGGTTTCCACAGAAATTCCGGCCTCATTGGGCGTGCAGGGTCCAGGAGAGATGACAATATGATCGGGCTGTAACGCCGTAATATCCGCTATCTCGATCTCATCATTTCGCACTACTTTAACTGCCACACCCAGCTCACCCAGATACTGCACCAAATTGTAAGTAAAAGAGTCGTAATTATCGATCATCAATAACATGGCTACGCCTCCTTGTCACAAGCATGGTAGTCAAGTCCCGCCTCGGCCAGGGCAACGGCGCGGAATACTGCCCGCCCCTTGTTCATGGTCTCTTTCCACTCCAGTTCGGGAACCGAGTCGGCAACAATTCCGGCTCCTGCTTGGATATGCAGGGTCTTATCCTTGATCACCGCCGTGCGGATGGCAATTGCAGTATCCATATTACCGTTCCAGGAGAGATAACCCACAGCCCCAGAGTAGATGCCGCGCTTGACGGGTTCCAGCTCATCGATGATCTCCATAGCGCGTATCTTTGGCGCACCACTGACTGTTCCGGCTGGAAAGGTGGCGCGCAGCACATCCATGGCACTCATACCGTCACGCAGTTCACCAGTAACATTGGAGACAATATGCATAACATGGGAGTAGCGTTCGACAATCATCTTTTCGGTCAGCTTTACACTGCCGATCTTCGCCACCCGGCCAGTGTCGTTTCGCCCCAGGTCGATTAACATCAGATGCTCGGCCAACTCTTTTGGATCTTCGAGCAGCTCTCTCTCCAGCGCCTTGTCCTCCTCTTCGCTATAGCCACGCCGACGAGTTCCCGCAATGGGCCGTACGGTAACCAACCCATCTTCTAAACGGGTCAGAATCTCTGGAGAGGAGCCTACGATATGAAACTCATTCAAGTTAAGGTAATACATATAGGGCGAAGGATTGAGGCCACGTAAGGCGCGATAGAGATTCAGGGGCTGCGCATGAAATGGAATTGAGAGGCGCTGTGAAATCACTACCTGCATGCAGTCCCCATCAAGAATATACTGCTTACTACGCTCTACCGCCTGCTTGTAGCCCTGTTCAGTGAAACCGGAAATGAAGTCAGATTCATAGATCTGCCGCTCAGCACTCACAGGCTCAGTGGGAACAGGCTGATGCATAGCATGAATCAACTCACAAATACGCTGTTCGGCCGAGCTAAGTGTATCGCCCAGGGTTGGGTCCACATGAACAATGACAAAGAGTCGCCCTGTCAGGTTATCAAACACCACAACTTCATCGGAGACCATTAATAGAATATCGGGTGTATTCAATGGGTCAGGATTGGAACATTCCGCCAATTTTGGTTCGATATAGCGGATGATATCGTAACCAAAATATCCCACCAAACCACCATTAAAGCGCGGCAATTCTTCTATCTCGGCAGCTTTGAAGCGTTGCTGGAAGGCCTCAATCCAGAGCAGAGGATCTTCTACCTGCTCGGACTCAATGACCCGTCCATCGGTTACCACCTCAACCTGCTGCCCACGAACTTGCACCTGAGTGCGACAAGGTAGTCCAATAATCGAATAACGCCCCCATTTCTCTCCACCATGAACCGATTCAAACAGATAGGAATAGGGACCATGCGCCAATTTCATGTAGACACTAAGGGGGGTATCGAGATCGGCCAAGACCTCACGGACAACTGGAATACGATTGTAACCCTGTTGTACCAGGGCAGCGAATGTTTGGGGGGTCATCTTCCTCTCCACACAATAGACAATAAAACAAGATACAAAGTGAAAGTGTTGGTGGTCACCAACGCCATCGCGCACCGTTCATCAAAGTCTTATTGTGTGAAAGCAGGATCATCAGGTTTTTCATTAAGCTTGTCAGTGAGATGCTAACCTTACTCGAAAACCGCACCCAGGCTCAAGTGGCGTTTTCTAAAATTCCCTGAATTTCAGCCATCGAATCGATCACGGCATCTGGTTTGTAGTTACGAATATCTTCGCCATGGTTGTAGCCATAACTCAAGCAGACAATCTGAAAACCGGCCGCACGAGCTGCCTTAACATCACTCTGGGAGTCACCCACCATTAGCGATGCTGATGGGTCGATACCAAAAGCCTTCGCAATATGTAGTAATGGCAGTGGATCAGGTTTTTTCTTCGGCAGGGTGTCACCCGCCACAATGGTTTCAAAATCATCATGAATCCCCAGCTCCTGCAACAGCGGCAGCGTGAACTGGGTTGCCTTATTGGTGACGCAGCCCAAACGATATCCCTGGCTCTTGAGATAATCGAGGCCCTCACGAACCCCCGGATAGAGCAGAGAACGCTGACTCGTATTGACCGCATAGAGATCAAGAAAGATGGGGTAGGCCCGAGCAAATTCTGCTTCATCGGGCTCGCCATCCAGTTTTCCAACTAAGGCTCGGCGGACCAACCGTTCCACGCCATTGCCGACCCAGTCTCGTACTTTCGCTTCACCATGCACAGACCGCCCAAGCTGTTTCATCATCTCATCCACGCAGTAGGCCAAGTCAGGCACACTGTCGACCAGTGTGCCATCAACGTCGATGAGGATCATTTTGGGTTTCTTGATCATACGCAGACTCATTGACATTCTTAACCTGAATGACGAGGCTTTTCAGTAAGTTAGGTAAAACGGCTGGTTTAGACCTTTGCTAACTCGTCTTTCATCTTGCCAATAATGGTATTGTAAAGATTGGCATCATTGTCACCAGGAAAACCAAAGATACCTGAGCCAGCTACAAAAGTATCTGCTCCTGCAGCCTTGATCTCAGCGATATTATCAACCTTAACCCCGCCATCGATCTCAAGACGGATATCCAAACCCGAATCGTCAATCAGCTTGCGGCACTGGCGCAGTTTATCCAATGTGGCAGGGATGAAACTCTGACCGCCAAATCCAGGGTTGACCGACATCAGCAGAATCATATCGACCTTATCCAGAACGTAATCCAAATAGCTTAACGGTGTTGCTGGGTTAAATACCAGCCCAGACTTACACCCTTCGCTGCGAATCAACTGTAAGCTGCGATCGACATGCTCAGAAGCCTCAGGATGAAAAGTGATGTAAGTGGCACCCGCCTTAGCAAAGTCGGGAATAATACGATCTACTGGTTTAACCATCATGTGGACATCGATATCGGCAGTGACGCCATGCTTACGCAGGGCTTCACAAACCAACGGCCCAATTGTCAGGTTAGGCACATAGTGGTTATCCATAACGTCAAAGTGGACGATCTCAGCGCCTGAAGCAAGGACGTTATCAACCTCTTCCCCCAGCTTGGCAAAATCCGCTGACAAAATGGAAGGTGCAATCTTATCGGACTGACGGGCCATGTTACTCTCTCCTACTGTTAGATCTCCATGCCCAACAGGCTGGAGGCTTGGCGCAAACCCAGTTTGACGCCTCATTTGTATAAAGGACGGCCACTTTACCCCAAAGCGACGCCATTTTCAGCAATCCCTTGATTAAGGACTGGAGAAATAGATTATTATTCAATAATGAATTTTATCCTCACCCATTGTATGAAACTATTACAACGCTAAGTTTGATATACCAATGCCGCGACTGCTACTGATTCTCATCTTCTGCACATCGCCACTTCAAGCATCCAATCTGAGCCTTGAGCAGAGAATCTCAACAGCTCTCGATACACCCGCCTTGGACGGCAAAGCCATCTGGCTTGAAGCGGGTGAAGTGCGATTTCTCACCATTTACTCACCCAGCAGAGAGAAAATCAGCAAAGGTTATGCCCTGTTACTGCACGACGCAGGCGCCCACGCCAATTGGGCCGAGGTGATTCGCCCCCTCCGACAGCACCTTTCAACCCAAGGCTGGGACACCCTGTCACTGCAACTACCCACCTCTTCCTATTCCAACTCCGCCAATTCCAAAACGCTGCTAAAGCTTGCCATCCCCCGTATTCAAGCAGTGATCGGCCATTTCAAAAAGCAGCGTAACTGGGTTCTGGTTGGGCATGGCCTGGGGGCAGCCATGGCTCTGAACTATGCTGCAAAACAGCCCAACAATAATATCAAAGCCATCGCCGCCATCAGCTTGAGCATACCAACCCATGACAACCAAGACCCGGTTAAGAAAGCCATTGCATCGTTGAAGCTACCTATCCTCGATCTGTTTGGCAGCCGCGACCTGCCTTCCGTTATGGAGAGTGCCGAGGAGCGCCGCCGGGTCGCTTTGGATAATGGACAAGATCGATACAGACAGGAGAAAGTTATTGGAGCCGATCACTACTTCAGGGGGGTGCAAAGTAGCCTGACACGTCGTGTTCAGGCTTGGCTATGGCAGGGAATGAATCAGACGCAATGAGAAGGCTGCGCTCAGATAGTCATCAGACCATAAGTATTCTGACACTCAGGGTTCAAATTTAGCAGAATAGCCCAAAAACCCTCGCCCAATGCGGGCGGGGATGAAAGGGCTAATCAGGCGTAGCCTGATTTTCTACATACTTACGCAAGGTCTCAATCGTTGCTCCACCTGCCGAACTTGCAAAGTACGACCT
>JARRQF010000227.1:0-9012 GCA_037382065.1 Candidatus Thiodiazotropha sp.
GTCCCTTCTCCCTCCCGGGAGAAGGACAGGATGAGGGGATAGAAAACCATGATGCGGTTCGTACCTCACCACATCCTACAATTTTTGCGAATATTTGCGGCATGCTTTTACAACACCCTCCCTTGCGGGAGAGGGCCGGGGTGAGGGGGATCCAATAACCACTGAACTTCTCAACCAAAACGAAATGCTTTGCAACATTTTTATGGCAATTTATTTCTATTATGCACGAAAACGAATCCTTTGTAGTGCAATTGCCCTGCTACCCACCCCAAGCTGAATAGGAAGACAAGACTGTCATTGAATACGCAATATGCTCATATCGCACCTTACGAGTTGTATGTTCCTCATGGAATAAGTAAAAATCTACCATAGTCCATTATAGTTTCCATATAGATGTCAGCTTGCAGCGTTCCCAGGGCAAACGGTTGCTTAGCTTCATGTGGATTCTTTGGTATAGCATTGCCATCAGCATCAACCTTGAAGGCAGCATCATTCGGCCCATGATATGGAACCCCAGGATTTTTCTTCATTTCAATACTATAAGTTGGACCTGGTCGCTTCATATCGCCAAGCGGCTTGTACCACACAACAGTGCCATCCTTGTATTCATATATCTCCATTTTTTGCGGTGGAGGTCCAAAAATGTTAACCGATTTCTGCGTGCATTTCCCAGCTTTGACTTCATCGGCCATCATGTTAAGAAAGTCTATTTCCTGCGTCCCGAAGGGCTTAAATGTATTGTCTACCACGTCGCTCTCACTGCTTAAAAGAAATATGCTCTGCATTCATCAAAGTATCCAGATAGGCTTTGTGTTAGGTGTTAGGGGCCATCAGGATAGGGTTGGATTGTCCCTTTCGTATCACCAAGCAGCCTATATCGTATAACAGTGCCGTCCGCATACTCATACATCGCCATCATTTGCGCTGGTGGATCAGTACAGTTGACCTGTGAGCAGCACCGCAGAGTTTACGTAAGCGTATCAGGATACAGTACGCCAACGCCTTCTTGGCGAACACGCTCCGTCCAGTCAGTACCAAATTCATCAAGAACCTTACACCCTGTTTCATCGATAATCATCTTGACAAATTCGCGTGCAATGCGGAGTTTTAAGTCATCACCGTATTCCTGAAATACATTAATCTCCTCAGCCTTGATCGTTACAAGAACGCTTAGGGGAAACTGAGTCGGTTGCTCTACCCTTCGATCTCTCGCAAATTCAACCAGCTCTAAGGAGCCAAGGATCATATAAGTGTCGCTCCCCAATGGGTCATGTAGCGTGTCATCGCGTTTTTCAAGCCACTTGCGAAAACGCTCTACTTCAAAGGTGCCTTCGGATGGATGCAAAAAGATGCTATAAATCATAGTGTGCGCTCACGGAATAAGTAAAATTCTGCCCTGGTTCATTTCAGTTTCCATATAGATATCAGCTTGCACTGTTCCTGGGACATATGGTTGCTCAGCTTTATGCGGATTCTTTGAAACAGCTTTGCCATCAGCGCCGACCTTGAGATATGGAATCCTAGGCTTTTTCTTCACTTCCATACTGTAAGTTGGTCCCGGTCGCCTCATATCGCCTAGCGGCTTATACCACACAACAGTGCCATCCTCGTATTCATATATCTCCATCTTTTGTGGCGGAGGACCAGAAATATTGACCGATTTCACTGTGCATTTCCCAGCTTTGACTTCATCGGCCATCGTGCTAAGGAAGTCTGCTTCCCGCATGCCATTGAGTTGTCGTGCGAGACGCCACTGACATATAATGGCAGGATACAGAACGCCAACGCCTTCGTGGCGAACACGCTCCGTCCAGTCGGTGCCATATTCGTCAGAAACCTTGCACCCAGTTTCATCAATAATCATCTTGACGAATTCACGCGCAGTGGTAAGTCCAAAGTCGTTGCCATACTCTTGGAATACGTTAATTTCATCGGGTTTAATCGTTACCAGAACACAATAACCGAATCGAGATGGATCTTTAATTCGCTTATCCCTCATATAGTCGATACTCTCGACTAAACCACGTGTCATGAAGATACCACTTCCCAGCGGGTCCAATAAAACATCTGATCGCGCCTCCAACCATTGGCGAATTCTTTTGACATCAAAAACACTATGGGGATGAAGAAATATACTGTATACCATGTTGTCCTCACTGCCTAAGAGAAATGTGACCGGCATCCATCAAAGCATTTTCATAGGCATTGTATTGTGATCCACCTTCCGGGGTATCCGATTGGGGTATCACTTGATCTGTTTCGGACGTCAGGCCTTGTCTGTTAAGGCTGGCATTAGCGAATGGGTTATTTTGAATTTTCAAGCTGAGTGTTGAGATGATGGGAAATGATAGGGGGAGATCACCGTTCACCTTTATTACAACACCCTATTAGCGACTGTTTTTTTACATCTTATGTCAGCTTCTGGTAACAGGAAATCAGAGGTAACCCTAGCTAGGGTTATTACTAATACGGCGATATTGGGTTTTATTCGCGCCAGATTCAGGTGTTTTGCCCCTCGCCCTTTCCCTCTTGTTGGATACTCACTGTTTCACCCTCCTGGGCGAGTCACTTTTCTTTTATTGGTAATCCCACACAGAGTAAGGATATGACCACCCAACGTGAATCAAGAACATAATATGAGGACACTCACTGTTTAATCGTTGTTGTGAAGGAAATTGGGGAGACCCATCAAATAGCTATTATTCAAACTGCTGATTTTTATTATTAATACAGAAATTCAACGATATCGTGCATCAAATAGCTATTATTCAAACTGCTGATTTTTATTATTAATACAGAAATTCAACGATATCGTGGTGCTGGTTCAAACATTGGGTGTCCCAATACCACCAGTGCTGGTTCAAACATTGGGTGTCCCAATACCACCAGGTGGGTGTCCCAATACCAGTGCAATACCAATATGTAGTTCCTCCCGATATGTACGAAGAAGCGGTCAGGTAAACGCTCCGCGAAACAATCGCTCTCGGTCGAGTTTTTCACGTCACCGTCCAGTACCACCAGATCGGGTAGCACCTCGCCCAGTCGTTGCAGGATAAGACCGAAGGCCGAGCGAGTGGCTATTTCATCGCCGTTTTCAAAGTGAATCTGCAACTCCGGCTTCATGGTGTGCGCCGGGTGCCGGTAGCGCGGAACCCATCGGTTCTTCAGTGATAGTCTGCTCAAGGGTGGCGCGCTTATGGGTCAGATCCTCCAGCAGCTGATCATAGGCATGGATGAATTTATCCACGCCTTCAACCAATAACCGATCAGTCACCTGATTAAATGCGATTCCGGCGCGATGCAGGGAGTCCATCACTTGGTGGGCACCGGTCACATCCTGTTCAATAGTGGATTCGACCTTGCCATGGTCCCTGAAGGCGTTCGCCGTGTCGTCGGGTATGGTCGAGATGGTCTCCTCTCCGATCAGGGGTTCGATGTACATTACATCGGAGTAGTCCGGATTCTTGGTTCCGGTACTGGCCCAGACGATACGTTGCGGTTTGGCGCCGGCCTGTGCCAGCCGCCGCCAGCGATCGCTCAATAACAATGCCTGAAACGATGCGTAGGCCAGCTTCGCGTTGGCCACCGCAGCTTTGCCCCGCCATTTCTCCACCGGCCAAGCCTGTGCATTATGTCCCGCCATCTCCTGCAAACACTCGTCAACGGCGACATCAATGCGGCTGAGAAAGAAACTGGCCACCGAGCTCACTGTGGCAACATCGCGCCCAGCCGCAATCCGCCGCTCCAGCGCCCGCATGTAGGCCTGGAAGGTTTCCCAGTAGGATTCCAGGCTGAATAGCAGCGTAACGTTGATATTGATACCCTGGTAGATCAGCTCCTCGATTGCCGGTATGCCCTCTTTGGTGCCGGGCACTTTGATGTAGAGATTGGGCCGATTAACCCGTTGCCAGAGCTCCTTGGCCTGGGTAATGGTGGCAGCCGTGTCGTAGGCCAGATAGGGTGAGACCTCCAGGCTGACGAAACCATCCCGTCCCTGGGTCGATTGATACACAGGCTTCAGTTGGTCACACGCCATGCTGACATCCTCGACAGCGATATCCTGATAGATCGCCTCCACGCTTTTGCCGTCCGCCATGCCTTCGATAATGCGATCGTCATAGAGGTCGGTACTGCTGATGCTTTTCTGAAAGATGGATGGATTACTGGTGATTCCCGCCAGACTGTCCTGCTCCACCATTTGGGTGATTTTGCCTTGCAGCAGGGTTCTAGACAGGTTGTCCAGCCAGAACTGCTGACCGCAGGTCTTGAGTGCTGAGAGTTGTGACATGAATGGATCTCCATTGCTGAGGGTCGATGCCTTGACCATTGATACTCGGCAGGCAGGTTTGATGGACCTGTCCGTTCCTCTGTTTGATGGGGTTAATGTTGCAAGTCGGGTGCCAATAGAAAAAATTCGCGAGGGTGTTGCATACCCTTCACGACCAAGTTGTGCCTGGCGTTGCGGCAGGCAAGGTCAAATCAAGCATCGTGGGCTATCGGGTCGATACACGCTTACAAACGTACATCTCTCCAAGCGCCATAAACGACCCAACGCTTAGCGGTGGATTTACACCAAGCAGGTTGAAGAAAACCAATAGCCACACATCGGTTGCGATTAACCAGCCTCAGCTGAGCGACCTTCATTTCACTCCGAGCATGCCAGAACGAAGCCATTGCGCCCATCTCCGCTGCCAATCGAATGTTTTGGCACGCAACTTGATGCTTTAAAGTTAGACCTGATTAGGTCTGATGTTCAGCGATAAAGCTACTGGTTGTCAGGCGCTGAATAGGGCACCCATAAAACCCGATATCGTAGCCACTCAGAACATGTGTATGTGATCAGTTATCAAGGATTCTTTCCATCCAGATGTAGGCATTACCATGCAGAATGTGGGAATGAGGTAACTCAAGCTTGCTGAGGTTTGGGAGTAATCAAAAAGTTAGGCATCATCGTAAATGGAGGAGGTTAGCATGAATAGGAACAAACCCTTGCAAACCGGCCATCGCTTGCTGCTCGCCTTTTACCAGGATGAGCAGTCGGCGGAGCAGGTTCTGCAGCATCTACTGAAGACGGAAATACCAATGGAGCGCATCTCTGTACTGGGTCAGGCGAGCTCTTCCGGTGACGATCCGCTGGGCATTTACCATCCCAAACTGGGTGACCGCATGACCAGCTGGGGAAAGATGGGCGCCCTGTGGGGCGGGCTTTGGGGCGTGTTGACTGGCGCCTTGGGCATGTTCCTCATTCCTGGCGTGGGTCCGATGATCGCAGCCGGCCCGATAGCCGAAGCCCTTATCGGCGCTGCTGGTGGTGCCAGTATCGGCGGTGGTGTACTCGCCGGCGCCGGTGCCGTTTCGCAACTCGGCGTGGCAGTACATCGCATGGGAGTGCCGGCGGAGAAGATCGGCCAGTATCACGAACGTCTGGAACAGGGAGAGTATCTAGTGATGCTCATCGTTGACGCAGAGGAAGCCGAGCACTGGCGACAAAAGTTATCCCAATTCCAGCCCAACTTGGTGACCGATTATCCCTATGTGGGGTACACCGATGCAATCAAAGCTGCTGTCTGAGCCTATTGGCCAATCGCCCGGTGTAGCTGTGTTTGTCGAGCCCTTCGGGCAGGGGTTGGCCGTCCTGGTCGAACCATTCGGTGTAGAGGGTGATCATCCGGAGCGGCTATCGGATTGGCTCCAAAACGGACACACTGCTCACAGCGATTTCAAAAAGGTCAGTAAACGGTCTCTATGTGTGGAATCCAACGCCTTGAAGCGCTCCCGACTGCCCGCAGCCTCGCCACCGTGCCAAAGAATCGCTTCGAGCAGATTGCGTGCGCGTCCGTCGTGGAGATATCCCACTTCGTCGGCCACGATTTCGGCAAGCCCGATGCCCCACAACGGCGCGGTACGCCACTCACGACCTGATGCCTGAAAGTCACGACGCCCATCCGATAGAGGCTCTCCCAGGTCATGCAATAGCAGATCGCTATAGGGCTCGATAATCTGGTTTGCAAGTCTGGCCGGTTGTGCTTGCTTAGAGGTTCGCATCTGGGGTCGGTGACAGGCAGCACAACCGGTCTGATGAAACAGTGCTTCACCTTGGGTGACTGCTGATGATGAGCGGTTACGGCGCTCCGGCACCGCCAATACCTGATGATAGAAGGTGATATCATCAAGCTGCCTATCGCTTAATTCTGGCTCCCCACCATTGAGTGCCTGTTGGCAGGCTGTTTGAACGGAAGTGCAGTTTTGTGTGCGATGCAGGGATGATGTGATGCCCAGGTCGCCAATAAACGCCCCAGCGATTTGCTGGCGTAGGGTTGCCACATTAGCCTTGTATCCAAATCGGCCCAGCGCCGGTTTTCCATATGCCACATCCCAGACCTGGTTTGGTCGGCCGGAGATACCATCGCCATCCCGGTCATTCGGATCGGCCCAGGTAAGCAGCTCCTCCTCCGAAACCGCCTCCAGCAATCCCATGCCGGTAATCGCCGGTCCGATCCTGGGAGAAGTAAGCAACGGACCGAATTCTCCATAGCCCTCTTCAGTTAGATGGAGCTCGGGCCGACGCAGCGAGATCGGCATTCCGTCAGCCATGACCTCAACCGACTCCTGATAGCGCACTTCGGCGCGACCTTCTCCTGGCACACCTGGTACTCCCTGCTCGTTAAGCTGATCACCATAGACTGGATGAGGTCTGGGCCCACCGTGTGGCCCCGGCCCTGGGATGCTCAGACGCACCAGCATGGAGCGCATTTCACCCTCCGGCCCATCCGGCGCTCGGCCGCGACCGTTATTAGGATGACAGGCCACGCAGGAGATTCGGTTATAGAGAGGACCCAGTCCGTCAACCTGGGTATCCCGAGAGGGTGCGATAACCCACATCTGGGTAAACAGGCCACGCCCCTCATTAAAACGAGCCAGCTCCTGTTCATTCAGGCCCCGCATCGGCATTAGGTAGGCCCGCTGGCTGGTGTCACCGGTGGTGATGCCCCCAGGTGCACTCCAGGCCGGGCATACCAGATAGAGCAGAATCGACAGCAACCAACGGTTCATAGCTCTGTTACCCGACGCTGCGCCAATATCTCCTTTGAGATACTTATTGCCTGTGCATAAGCTTTTTGGAAGAAGCGGTTCCAGGTCTGCTCCGCCTCAGCACAGGCTGCTTCGGCTACTGGCTCATCGGCCCGCTTCACACAAGCCCGAGCCAGCTCTGACGTCTCATCCGGTTCTTCGATCGGCCAGGAGGTCAGCGCGGCGTAGGCTTCGTCAAGGCGCTTGCGTTCAACGGGCGAAGCATCCTTCTGCGCCTGCTCCAGCAGATCCCAGGCTTCAATCAGATGCGCATGCTGATGGGTGATCGCCGCATCAAACAGGACCGCGTTCAAACCCCGCCGGGTGATACCTTTTTTCGCGTCATAGCTTAAATCGGCCTCCAGAGTAAAAGGATTGTCATAGCCTTCAGGAGCCTGGGCATAGACTGATGGCCGTATCGGTAGCTTGCGGATATCCGGGAGAAATAGCAGGCTTTGCCCCTTTTCCGAGAGGATGAAGGTTACAAAAAGTTCGGCTTCGGCGCGATGAGGCGTGGCTGCGGTAATGGCGATCTGTGCGGGATTAAAGGCGGTCTTTCGAGGATAGACGAATGCTCCCCCTGCACCCCGAGCACGGCTGGATTGGGCAAAGAAATCCATGGTCAATCCAATCGCACTGCGACCTGCGGCCACTTCGTCGGTGACGAAATTTCCCCGGGACATCATCAGGCGGCTATTGCGCGCAATTGCACGCCATAGATTCCATCCGGCCACCCAACCTTCGGACTGCAACAGTTGATCAACCAGCATATGAGCATAGCCCACTCCAGAAGGAACTGGCAGCGCGACCTCACCCTGGTAGCGTGGATCGGTCAGATCCCGCCATTGCTCTGGCACTTGTACGCCCAGTTGCCGTAATCGCTCCGGGCTATAATAGAGACCGTAACCGGCGGTCTCACTGGCAAGATAGTAGTGTTGCGGATCCGATACCCGCCCCCCGCCAATGATCTCCGGCAAGCCCTTGCGATCGATGCCGATCGGACCCAGAGCACCGGCCGCCTTGAGGGTAAGAAAGTTGCGCTGAGAGGGTGTCCAGTACACATCCACACCTCCCTGCCGCGCCTGTAGCAGATAGGGCAGAGCATCGAAGGGCATACGCCACAAAATCTGCAAGCGGATATCCGGATAGCGGCTTTCAAAGGCCTCTTCGAATCGCGACACTACCGATTCGGGGTAGCTGGTCATCACGGTGAGTTGGGTTTTGGCTTGAACCTGGAGGCTCACCAAACAGGCAACCATGCCCAGGACTCGCTGCAGTCTTTTCATGATCTTCTCCTTAAAACTGGTAACTCAGGTTGCCGTACCAGGTACGTCCGGCTTCCGGGTATCCCTCTTGATAGGCGTAGTTCTCGTCGCTCAGATTGCTGACCCCAAGACGTCCGACCCAACCCTGGGCAAACTCGTAACCGGCGCGCAGACCAAACACCGTAAAGCTATCTGCCTCCCGCGAACCGTCACTGCTGGTGTAACGTTCGCTCTCATAGTGTGTATCAGCGGTGAAACTCAAGGGGTCGGTCACATGCCAGGTCAACCAGGCCTGGGCTTTATGCTCAGGCACATTGGTCAACTTAAGATCGGAACTCTTGTTCTCCTGCTTCAAATAGGTGTAGTTGCCGCCGGCCTCCCACCCATCTCCCAGCCAGACATCCCCTCCCAACTCCACCCCCTTGGAGCTGACCTTGCCCACATTCTGCAATTGATAAACATCGGAATTGATGTCGACAGATTCGATCAGATCGCGGATATCGCTGTAGAACACCGCGCTCTCCAGGCGCGCCCAGTGACCGAATCGATGCACCCAGCCAAACTCCAGGGTAGTCGATTTCTCCGCTTCCAGATCGGGGTTGGGCAGGGCGGTGCCAAAACGGTAGGAGTAACGGTCCTTGATGGTTGGCAAGCGGGTTTTTCGTGACAATGTAAC
>JARRQF010000228.1:0-6262 GCA_037382065.1 Candidatus Thiodiazotropha sp.
TTTAGTGACACTCCAGAGAATTGGGAAGATCGACTTGAGGCAGCTTTTACCTAACTGCGCGAAACGCCTCGTCGTTCAGGGCGAGGATGAATAGCGCAGACAGCGCAGGTGTCCATGTTATTTGCTAACCTAACATTCTTTACATTAAGAGTAACCCTCTGTGAAATACTTGGAATCAGAAACATTTATTGGTAACAATGAATCCTTGGAGGAGACCATCCAAGCAAGCAAGCTGCTTGAGATCCGTCTAACCGAGAAGCAAGAAGAGATATCGGCCCTCACGCCTAATGAAACCACTGGCAAGCGCCTTCAACTAGAAATGGAGTGCGGCTATATCCTGCTTGACCTGGATCGTAATAGTGAGGCTTGGCAGCTGGCTAAAGACGTATTTGCCAAAGCTTTAGAAAAAGAGCTCTGGTTAACGGCGGTTGAAGCCTGTGACATTATCTATCAGGCTGAACAGGAAGACGCTGTCAAGGCTTTGGCCCATGGCATATGGCTAGGTGTCTCCTTCCCCATCGACCCCGAACTCAGCGTTGCCATGCTGCAACATCTGATCGACGAAACCCCTGATAAATCTGATGGTGCTGCCGTAGCGGCGGCCACTGCTTGTTATATTGTTGACCTGCGCGCTCAGGGAGAGGCTCAAGAGGATCTGAGGTTCTTTAGTAATCAACTGCTAGGGCAAGTCGCAAGACGCCACAGTCAGGTAGAGGAGCAGGAGATATTTGATTTCTGGGTGGAGCGCATGGAACTTAATGATCCTGGTAAATTTATACCCCGGCTGGCCAAAGTATTGGACGTCATAGTTGGCGATGACTGGTGGTATGATCGCGATGCATTGCGCAGTAAAATTCCGACCGAAAATTAAACCCAGGTGAATGGAGAGTAGCATGTTCTGGCAGGAAGAGATTGACGAAGAGCATTTTATAGTACCTGATAATGTGGTTGATCTTATTTTCAAAATCAATTGCCCAACACTCCCTGTCGACCATGCCTGGATACTATCTGAAGCTATTCACCAGGCACTACCCTGGTTTGCAACCGAGCCGCATGCCGGCTTTCACCTTATCCATGGCGCGGAATCGGGAAACGGCTGGGAACGTCCCGCTAACAGTAACGAACCACTCTACCTCTCCCGGCGCACACCACTGATTTTGCGCCTACCAAAAGTGCGAGTCGATGATGCCAAAACGCTTACTGGATGCTGCTTTGATATTGCTGGTCACAAGCTAGAGATAGGTGAAGGTCATACTCGTTTGCTTGGCATGACGACGACCCTCTTCTGTCGTCATCTCATTACTGAAAGCGATCAGACTGAAGAAAAATTTATACAATCTGCTGTCGCGCAACTTGAGGCGCTCAATTTGCGATTTAAAAAAGTACTTTGTGGCAAGGGCACCCGCTTCAATACTCCAAGCGGCCTGCTGGCAACGCAAAGCCTGATGGTCGCTGGAGTCCCTCTTGATGATGCTGTCACCTTGCAGGAAGAGGGTATTGGTCCATTACGCACTCGCGGTTTTGGCTTATTTACTCCACACAAAACCGTTTAAATCGAGATTCCGTATCTTGTTTGAAGGGATAGACAAGTATTGCAGATACTGAGGTCTGCACCACCTCAAGTGCATGCTTCACCCTGTTCAACTGCGAATTCAGGGTTTAATATAGCGCGCTAGCATTTATCTGAATCGCTGTTTAACTCTGTCAGACAGCCCGATTCAATCGGTGTATAACTCATGGTTTCAGACCCGAACACACGGGGTCGATGACCACACAAGAAAATAGTTTTACGAGGCAATCACCTCTTGTTTTGTTAGGAGATATCAATGTCATATGAAGTAAATGGTACAACAATCGAAGCTGATGCTAACGGCTATCTGGTCAATCTGAGCGATTGGAACGAAGAGGTCGCAAAAGTGATTGCTGAGGAAGAAGGCCTTACTCTTTCTGATAAATCTTGGGAGATCATCAACTACCTACGTGACGAATATCTGAATAACAATAACAACCAACCTAACGAGCGTCACATGGTAAAGCACTTCAAGAGCATTTGGACAGATGAGGGTAAGGTAGACGCAAAAGCCCTCTATATCCACTTCCCTAAAGGTCCTGCAAAACAGGCGAGTAAAGTTGCGGGTTTACCTGAAACCAAGCGTAAGGGTGGTTATTAAGACCTCAGGTCAATGTGTCACTGCCTGGAGAGAGCGCTAAGACACATCAGAACATTTGACCGCAAATAAGCGCCAAAACCTTATTGGCGTTTATTTGCGGCTGATTTTGGAGAAGGCAGCAAATTAGTGTGGTGCTTCATACAAATTTACGATTATAGAAGCCTGCTCAGGCCAGGAGACAAGGCGCAGGGACTGGCTCGCCCTTTTCAAGCATTGCAACGCAGTATCCTGGCCTGAGCAGGCTTCCCTTCGGGCGAGACGCTATCATCGTCAATTTGTATGAAGCACCACATTAGTTACTGAATTAAGTGATCAACTGATTTATCCAGTTTGTAAGCTGAGATTTAGAGGATCACTGCTCATCAGCCATGAGACGAAGGGGAAACACGCCTCCCCGCTGGGTGCTGGAAACTATGTCGGCCACTGCAATAAAGCCTATCAGCGGAAGACCCTGCAGCTCACCGCTGGCATCACCTGCCGTCAAAACTGTCGGTGTCACGCTATTGCTACTCAGATCTATGAACCCCCAACCATCGGGATTAAAACCATCAATATACAAAGTAATATAATGGTTAACCGCAATGGATGAAACAGCATTGGATGAACTAAGTAAAGAGAAGTCATTCAATGCACCAACAATTGAAATCACATTAACTTCATTACATAACGCCGACAAACCAGTTGGCGGGAATTCAGGAATACCAACGCCATCAGTAGCTTGTAATTCTTCACGATTCCAGAAATCTGAGGCCACGCTTTGACAAGCCGTCCCTGATGTAGCCGTTTCAAGTGAAGTAAATGGCGCCTGTGCGCCATTGCTCGATACCTTAGTATAGCGTGTAGGGAGGGTGATAATCCATTCAGTCCCATAATGATCGGAAGTGATGTATTCACCCATAACCTGCCTAGCTGTCAGTGCAGCACTGACCGCCGAGGCCTTATCAAACTTGGCATCAGGTACCGATCCCCCAAAACTGCCGCTATTAATCACTTGCTCTCCGGTTGCTGCAACATGGCTATATGCTGTATAAGCTGAACTATTTGCTGAGACCTCCGCCATTGACGGCGTGCTTAGATCGGGCAGATCACGATTCAGTGTGCCGCCAACTGAGGGGAGTGTTGAGCCATTATCCGCTGTTCGGTAGTTAGAGATGGCATTGCCCGCACTATCCTCACCATCGCTAGCAACACCCTCAACGTGACTAAACACTTCATCACTCTGTGGCCACCAGATCGGATTGGTAGTGAATGTCTTAAGCGCCGTAGCGTTATAGGGAAAGTAGATACCGGAGGAAGCATTAAAAATGGCGGCGTTCCCCATCAAACCACCACCTGGTGATTGGAAGTCCTGAGTCACGCCACTCGCAGTGACATTACCCGAATCAAGGATTGCGCCGAGATCAGCTGTGTCATTAAAGGTAGCGGGTATTGTACAGTCCGCCGGTGCAACCGGATTTGCACTTTGAACATGGGTAATTGCAGCAGCAATATCTCCAGCGTTTGCGGTATTAGGCAAGTCTGCCAGTTCGATAACCTCGATATGCCCTTCTGAAAGGCGCGCCAGAACCTCATCAGCACTCTGGGTGCCATCATAATCTGGGTCATAGGCGCTATCGATACGGGCAGCACTGAAGTCGGTGGTTGTCAGTGTATCGGTGTTGGGTAACGTACAAGAGGTATCGGCAGGTACTGAGAGTTTAACAACGCCGCCATTCTGCATGACGGCACCAACCCAGACATCCCTGGGTGAGAGATAGAGCGTGAAATCAAAGACGCTCTCCCCACTGACGCCCTCGCGAAAACGCACCTTCGCAGCCTTCGCGACATCTGTGGTATTGGTTATTGAAACAAAGGTAACATTGCCCTCATTAACGTTATAGTAGGGATAGAGCAGTACCTGGCCCGTTGAATCGTTGGATAGATTGGTAGCTTCTGAGGTTAAGGAGAAAAATGCTAAAATAAATACTGCGATGGCAGTTAAATGCTCTCTTATCATTTTATATTGATATCCTTTGTAGAGTGAATGTCCTAAAAAGAGAATCATTCTACACAAAGCTTGCCGATAATATCCAGTGTTCAAATACTGATTGGCGCTGGGTAATAGCTGAGGGTGTTTCTTCCTGAAAAGATCAGTTGGATGGCGTAAAGTGTGCGCTTGTGGTGGCGCAGGGCAAGACGTAACGATGCGGAATAGCCCGCTATCCCAAGGAGTTGCAACGCCACCATGCACTACCACAGGCGTGCGATTCGCGCTGTAGCGTGATTCAGCCAATAGGTGACCATAATCATTGAAGCTATTTTCCTCACCCTTTACGCAGTAATGAAGCTGGGGCAAAAAACAAGCAAGATTGAATGATTATTTATTTCTTGGTACTTAACGCCTATATCTATAGGGTGCTCGCACCGAATCCATATCGGTGCCATTGCCACAGGATGCATACCCATTATCATACCAAGTGCATTGCCAATTACTGGCATCCACCCAAGCCACAGCTATAATATTTTGCGTACGGTATCCTGGAGGTAAACTGTAAGTGACTAACCCAACCGTCCTATCAAGATCACCTGTACTACCACAGCTTCCTTTGCCGTCTGCATACCATGCACATGCCATATTCTGTAAAGGAACCCAGGCAATACCTTTGATATCCGAGGCTGAATATCCAGGAGGGAGGCTATAGTTGTATGGACTTCTGACACTATCCAGGTCATGAGTGCTACCGCATGAGACTTTACCATTCTTATACCAAGCGCACACCATATTGTGAGATCCCACCCAGGCAATATCGACGATATCATTCGCTGTATAGCCTGCAGGCAGGGTATAACGATATGTGCTGCTTTTGCTATTCAAATCAGACGTTGTACCACAAGAGACGCTGTTATTATTGTACCAAGCGCATGCCATCTTATTAGAATCCACATAGGCTATACCAACGATGTTTGGCATTGCTGGCACAGAGCCTGTACTCCCTGTTTGCCCTGAGTCACTGGGTGGGTCGTCTGGCTCGTTACTTTCTGGTGGAACCACAGACCGACGAATATATAAACTATTATGGATACCCTGGCTGTTTGATCCGCAATCGCTGGTATATGCTGTCTCTACTAACTCATAATTATCAGGTATTTTTGATCCCATACAAATAGTATCTGTATACCCTAGATCACTAACCGACCTAATGATATTCATATTGTCAATCATGTATCTATTTTCGCCACATTCAGGTGAATAAAAAATGCGGTCACTGACGAACCCTGAAGGTATTTGAGTATGTAAACATGAACTCGCCCCAGAATAAGCTTCTGTAATCTGAGCGCTATTGGAAAGTTGATTTCTGTCAGGCCCTCCACAACCAGGCTGATAAAATAATCTTGTAATAATATAACCATCTGGAATTTGCGGACCCAAACATATATTAACCCCCGAATAAGCCTCTCTTATCTCTTCGCTATTATAGATGGCGTCGCGGTTAGTTCCACATACCGATTCATAAAAACGTCTAGTTATTACGTAATTCTCTGGTATAGGTAAAGGGCTTAAGCAAATCCGATCTCTAATTTCTTGAACAGGTCTGACAACCATGGCACTAGGAGTACCACGAAGCATTGAACCACAAGCAGGGGATTGAGTGAGCGATGTCGCGACATAACCTGGAGGCGCTTGCTCGTTCAAGCATATTATTTCACCATAAGCATGACTAGATGCATTACTTAGCAAAATGAATACTGCAAAAAATGAAAGTGAGTTTTGATAAAATTTTGAAAATAATTGTTTTTTTATTTTATTGAATATTAAAAGTCTACTGTTACTCCTCATATACGCATATGAGTTCATACTCCCTCTCCTATCCTTGAATTCATTATTTAAGCATCGTTATTATAACAGCATTACTCAACCATAAATCGAGATGAGAATCACCTTTGATAATATGATTGATAAACGCAATGCGTGAGAGCTTGGTGATGATGATCTCTTTTTAGCAGAATAGCCCGAAAACCCTCGCCCAATGCGGGCGGGGATGAAAGGGCTAATCAGGCGTAGCCTGATTTTCTACATACTTACGCAAGGTCTCAATCGTTGCTCCACCTGC
>JARRQF010000229.1:0-6198 GCA_037382065.1 Candidatus Thiodiazotropha sp.
GTGAGGTACGAACCGCATCATTGATGTTCGTGAATCACTGCAAGCTGTTATTGATGCGGTTCGCACCGCTCACCGCATCCTACACAGTCATGAATTTTATAGCGACTTCAAAAAGAGTTCCCTAGCGGTTTAAAAACACCATGGAATATCTCACTCAAATATTGGCACGTGATCGAAAATCATGATGCGGTTCGTACCCCACCGCATCCTACGTAATAGGTTTATCACAGGTTACGAGTTGGCTTCACCATCTTCGGAAGATTGGCCTCCTCTCACTTGTGTCCTGAATGGTGAAATAGATCGGCTAGGCAAGCCTATCGTTGCACCTCTCACGCCCGGCGTTTTCCCAAGCTCTAACGCGCCAATCTCGGCCTTTCACCAGCCAACCCCATTGCCCGACGCACCAACTGCTGTTTTAGAAAACCAGAGCGATCTGCCAGATTTAATCCGAGGTTACGAAGCAGTTTGAGTGGGATCACTTCGTTACTAAATAGCCGCTTAAACCCATCCATTGCACCCAGCATGGCGATATTAGAACCCTTTCGCGCCCTTTCATAGCGACGCAGGTTTGCTACGGAACCTATTTTCCGACCCGCCTTGCGTGCATCAACCAGCACATCGGCTAACGTCATGGCATCCATCAACCCCAGATTGACACCCTGCCCTGCCAAGGGATGCATGGCATGAGCCGCATCGCCAATCAGGGCCAGTCCTGGGCCTATATAACGCTCCGCATGTTCGAGACGCAATGGAAAAACCCCACGCGGTCCAATACCTTGGATCTCCCCCAGTACAGACTCACTGGCCTGGGTCAGTGCCTGGCAGAAAGCAGCATCATCCAAGGCCATTAATTTATCGGCATGCGAGGGAGAGGTGGACCAAACGATAGAACAGCGTCCATCATCAATCGGCAAAAAAGCCAATGGGCCTGTTTTCATAAAACGCTGCCAAGCCGTCTGCTGATGGAATTTTTCAGGCTTAATTGTGGCAACAATAGCATGCTGGTCATAATCCCACCCTTGGGTGGCAATATCCGCCATCTGGCGAATTTGAGAGTCACGCCCATCCGCCGCCACAACCAGCTGGGCATGTAGACGCTGACCATTCTGAAGAATCACTTCAGGCACAGCCCCCAAATAGAGCTCTTGAACACTTTCTGGAAAGTATAACTGGACATTTGGCAGAGACTCCAAACGCTCCCATAGTGCCAATTGAGTCACTCGGTTTTCAACAATATGCCCCAAGTTAGCCTCACCGATATCAGCGGCATTGAAATGGATGCGCCCATTGCCCCCAGCATCCCAAACCTCCATCTGACTATAGGGACTGACATGCATCTCGGTCATTCGTGCCCAAACCTGGAGATTTTCAAGAATCCGCTGCGAAGCACGCGTTAATGCCGATACCCGAAGGTCGACCTCATCAGCAGGCCAACTGCGTTGTGGTTCCCGCATCTCCAGAAGAGAGACATCAAACCCCGCCTCGGCCATAGCACAACCTAGTGCACTGCCGACCATACCACCACCGACTATAAGCAGGTCGGAGGATGTCTGTGATAATTGGTTCAACATATTATTACCTTACATCAGATATTAGCGGTCAACTGCGGTATCTAGGATCATAGGATCACAAAGAGACTCCCCTACCCAGCTTTGGCTGATGACCATTGATACCCATAAACTGCCTAGCCACCAAATGTTTAACGCTTGGCATGAGATCAAGACCGATTAACCCTATGTTCCGCATCATACGCAAAGGCCCAAATGGATTGGCGAAAAGACGTGCCAAACTATCAGTAATTAACGCCACTCGATTTTGATCACCTTTACGCCATTCATGATAGCTATTCAACAAAGCAAGCTCTCCTGGATCCTCGCCATTTTTAGCGGCATCGACCAAAACCTCGGCTAACGCAGCCACGTCACGTAAACCAAGATTGAATCCCTGCCCTGTTACCGGATGAATGGCATGAGCAGCATTACCGATCAAAGCGACACGAGCACGTATTGGATCCACAGCCTGACGTAGACGCAAAGGATAAACCACTCGCTCACCTAAAGTATGTAGACGTCCCAGCCGATAGCCGAAGCGATCTTGCAGTCTGGTTAAAAAAGCATCATCCTGCAGCGCCATCAGCCCTGTCACTTGATCATCTGTTGCGGTCCAAACCATAGAGATGCGCTCTTCGGTCATTGGTAACATGGCTAATGGTCCAGTATCAGTAAAGCGCTCATAGGCAACACCCTGATGAGGTTTATCACTGCACAGATTTGCAATAATGGCTGTTTGTCCATACCCCTTCTCTTTAAGAGGAATTGACAGCAAGCTCCGTACTAAAGAATCCCCGCCATCCGCTGCAACTAATAGACGCCCCGATATTCGGCGCTCAGCTTGCGCCTCTTCAAGCCTGACCTCAACTTCAGTGCCAGCCACAGAAAAACTTTTCAATCTCGCCGGACAGATCCAAGTCACATCAGGCAAATGGTTGAGTTCGTTTAGTAGCACACCGCCTAAAGCACGTGCAGCCACCACATAACCCAAAGCCTCGACACCCTCTTGCTGTTGACTCAAACGGGTAAAACCGAAATGCCCACGATTCGAAATATGGATATCCTGAATAGACTGGGCCTCAGGCTCAATAGACGGCCAGACGCCCATCGCCTGCAATATCAACCGACTACCCCAAGAGAGCGCAATCACACGATCATCAAAACTCGGCTGAACTGCAGACTCCAGAGGCCAAGCCTCAATCACGCCAATATCATAGCCATGCCCGCTCAAAGCCAGCGCTAGGCTAGCCCCCACCATGCCGCCTCCGACAATCAGGATGTCATAACATTCACTCATCTCACTCATGCTGCCATGATCGCTTCAATCTCTGCTACCGTTTTGGGAGCATCTTTAGTTAACACTTCACACCCCTCTTTGGTGACTACGGCATCATCCTCGATACGAATGCCAATATCCCACCACTTCTTAGCCACACCTTTACTCCCCGCTGGAATGTAGAGGCCTGGCTCAATCGTCATTACCATTCCCGGCTCAAACAGACGCCAAGCACCATCCACCTTATAATCTCCCACATCGTGTACATCCATACCCATCCAGTGACCAGTACGATGAGGAAAGAAGGGTTTATACTTTTCTTCGCGTATCGCTTTCGCCAGGGTTCCCTTAATAATCCCCAGCTTAATCAAACCACGGGTAATCGTGCGCACCGCAGCAACATGAGGATCATTCCAGTTATTACCTGGCTTTATCTTTGAAATAGCCGCCTCCTGTGCCGCTAAGACTAACTCATACAACTGTCGTTGTGGTTCACTAAAACGCCCATTCACTGGATAGCTTCTGGTGATATCCGAAGCGTAATACTCAAGTTCACATCCCGCATCAATGAGCAACATCTGCCCCGTTTGAGCGCGTTCGTTATTATCGATATAGTGCAGAGTGCAGGCATTAGTTCCCGCTCCAATAATAGGTGGATAGGCCTGAGCCCTGGCACCTTGATAACAGCACTCACGCACAAACTCAGCCTCTAACTGATACTCCCAGACACCAGGTTTACATGCCTGCATCACCTTCTTATGCGCCTTGGCAGAAATACGTGCTGCTTGCCGCATTACTTTCAATTCGGAGCGACTTTTATAGAGTCTCATTTCATGTAGATAGTGATCGAGGGCAATAATTTCCACCGGCCCCTGTACACTACTGCGAGATTCGCAACGAATGGTATTGATCCACTCAGAAAGCATTTTATCGAAAGAGGGATTACAACCCATCATATAGAATATTCGCTCACACTGCTCCAACATACGCGGCAGAATGTCATTCAGATCGCCAATCGGAAAGGAGTCATCCGCCCCATACTCACGACAAGCCCCCTCTTGTCCAGCACGTGCACCATCCCACTGCTCCTTTACCGGATCAGATTCCCGGTTGAACATAATATATTCCGCTTGCTTGCGACCAGGAATGAGAACCAACACCGCTTGAGGTTCAGGAAAACCCGTTAGATAGAAAAAATCACTATCTGGACGATAGGGATAGTGCACATCCCGATTCCGAATCAACAAAGGAGCAGTTGGAAGGATTGCTATACTACCAGGCCCCATCATACGCATGAGTTCACGGCGCCGACGCTTGAATTCACTAAGTTGCATCGTTATCACTCCGAACATCGGCCAGCTCTTGCCACATCAATAGTGTCACCACCTTAAGAAACTCTTGCAACTCAACATAAGCCATCTCGGTCGCATCACCCGATTCAAGTTCGCTATAGTCAAGCCGGGTGAAATGAGTGAGGTCCTCTAATGCCTCCTTCGCATCACCCGAAAACTGCTGCTCAGAGATACCGGCCATACCCAACCCATATAGGAAACCTTCACACCATTCGCTCAGTGCCTTAGCCCGATCAGCGATCGGCTCGGAATCATCAGGAAGAAAAGGCATGAATTTCAATTCATCATTAGTAATCTGATCCCGGGTGGCATAGTAGAGCTGACCTATCATCTGCCTGACTTCTTGGATCAGCAGATCAGCGTCTGACCAATCAGCAAACAGCGCCTCCATCCAGTCCACATGCACCTGACCAGGCCCTGCACAGATCAAACCACTGATCACACCGTGAATTTCGCTTGCCTGAAGAGCGAGACCTGTGGCCTCAAGCGCTTTTTTCAGGCGGATGTAGTCTGGCATGGATATTTTCTCTATCATGTAATTCCTTCATGGGTCCCAATCATTTAGAATCAAATCATAGCATGCTGCTGTAGAGATTGACCCACCACAATCTCCCCACTATTATTGATTGCTATGACTGAAAATGAACAAACAACAACTGAACTGGACTTACAGGCACTAGAAGGCCGGGTTGAGGAGCTAATACATGCCTGCTCCCACCTAATGGATGAAAATAGATCACTACGCATGAGGCAGGAAAACTTGGTCACAGAACGAGCTACCCTCATTGAAAAGACCGAATTGGCGCGCACCCGAGTCGAAGCCATGATTACCCGCCTCAAATCCATGGAAACCCCCTTGTGAACAGTAAGCAGCTGCCAGTGACTGTCTCGATTCTCGATAAAGAGTATCGGATATCATGTACCCCCGATGAGCGAGAATCACTACTGCTGGCAGCCGCCTATCTTGACGGCCAGATGAGAGAAATTCGCCAGGGCGGCCGAATTATCGGCACCGAACGTGTTGCAGTCATGGCCGCACTAAATATTGCAAATGATCTTCTGTTGAGCCAAAAAACCAAAAAAGATGGTACGATCAACATCACCAACCGCATTAAGAATCTGCAAGAAAAGATCGAGATTGCACTCAACACAACGAATCAACTGGAACTTTGAGCAAAATAGGTTTAGCCTAGAGCTAGACATCCCCTGCGGTGTTCGTTTGCAGCCCGGGTATTTTCTTGAGCCTAATATCTGCCCTGGGAGCATAATGAAAGTACTGGTGTGCATGTCCGTTTCCATGCGGAAAGCCTTAAGTGCCTCTGTTGCTCCCACTTGAACCGTCAGGTTCAAGAACAAAAGGCGTGCGACGGCACTTGTGGGGGGTGTCGCTTCCAACCTCTACACTATGCAAGCACAAACTCTCCGCCAACAAATAAAGAGCCAACGCAGACAGCTGACTCAACAAACCCTGAAACAGCACAGCCGACAACTCATGCGTCTGGCCGTTAACTACAAACCATTCCGGCAAAGCCAGCGTATCGCCTTCTACCATGCCGTTGCAGGCGAAATAGACCCAGTATTACTCATAACAGAGGCTATCAAATCAGGCAAAACCCCCTACCTTCCTATACTAGGCAACAGAGCATCTCATGGCTTATGGTTCACCCCCTTTGCTAAAGCGAGCAAATTGAGATTAAACCGCTATGGCATACCAGAACCCAAACTCAAACATTGCCAACGGATCAAATCCTGGTCACTCGATATGGTCTTCGTACCATTGATTGCCTTCGATCAATATGGACACCGTATTGGTATGGGAGGTGGATATTATGATCGCACCTTTTCTTTTAAGCGGTTTCGCAACTACTTTAAAGGTCCTAAGTTAATTGGATTGGCTCATGACATGCAGTTTCGCTCACACCTCAACAGCAATCCATGGGACATTCCCTTAGACGCAGTTATCACCGAATCAAGAATCTACTCATTTGCACCAACAATTTGAATTAATTAACAAAATATT
>JARRQF010000229.1:6312-12175 GCA_037382065.1 Candidatus Thiodiazotropha sp.
GAGAGGAATAGTACATGGCTAAGAAAAAAGCTGCCAAAAAGAAAGCAACAGTGAAACGTTCAACGGCAACCAAAAAGGTAGCCGTTAAGAAAAAAGCAGCCAAAAAGAAGGTAGCAACGAAGAAAAAAGTTGCAACCAAGAAAGGAGCAGTAAGAAAGAAGAGTGCCGTTAAAAAGAGAGCAGCCAAAAAGAAGGTTACTAAAAAAAGAACAGCGAAGAAAAAAGTCGCTGTTAAAAAGAAAACAACGAAGAAAAAGGTTACTACGAAAAAGAGAGCCGCTAAAAAAATGGCAGCGAAGAAGAAAGTCGCTACGAAAAAGAGAGCCGCTAAAAAGAAAACAGCGAAGAAAAAGGTCGCTACTAAAAAGAGACCAGCACGTCCAAGGAAGGTAACGCCAAGAAAGAAAAGGACGGCAACTTAAGTTAGCCTCCAATCTTCAGTAATACCAAAGCAACTTATTGCGCCGGGCGGGGAGTAGTCACCCCTTCCCCCCTCCCGCAAACAAACGGTAGGCCGGGTTATCTGTCTCATCCCAAAAAGGATACTCTAACCCCTTCAATTTACTCAGAAATTTCCCTTTATCACATTGAGGAACCTGAACCCCCATAAGGACACGACCATAAGCAGCCCCATGATTTCGGTAGTGAAACAGACTGATATTCCACTCCTTACCTAAATGACTGAGAAAATAGAGTAATGCTCCAGGCTTCTCTGGAAATTCAAAGCGAATCAGGCTTTCATCAATAACATCTTGTGCATGCCCACCAACCATATATCGGATGTGTATCTTTGCCGTTTCATTCTCACTCATATCAACGACAGGATAATCCTTTTCTTCAAAGCGTTTGAGCAGCACCTCCCTCTCCTTATCTTCGCCACTTAACTCAACACCAACAAAAATTTGCGCCTTAGCCGCATCGCTATAACGATAGTTGAATTCAGTAATACTGCGCTTACCAATCAATTGACAAAAGCGTAGAAAACTTCCAGGGTGTTCTGGGATCTGCACAGCAAACAGAGCCTCTCGACGCTCACCAAAATCGGCACGCTCAGCAACATGCCGCAAGCGATCAAAGTTAATATTGGCGCCACTGTTGATTGCGATAAGATCCTTCCCCTGACACGCCTCACGTTTCACATAGCATTTAAGCCCTGCCACAGCCAAAGCACCAGCAGGTTCAGCCATGCTTCTTGTATCATCGTAAATATCCTTAATCGCGGCACATATCTCATCAGTAGAGACTAAAATCACCTCATCCACAACTTTGCGTGCAATTCGAAAAGTCTCCTTACCCACTTGCCTGACAGCAACACCATCCGCGAATATCCCTACTTGTTTCAACTTAACCCGGCGTTTTGCTTGTAATGCAGCATACAGCGAAGGCGCATCCTCTGGCTCAACACCAATCACCTTCACTTGCGGATAGACATATTTGATATATGAACCAATACCAGCGATCAAACCGCCACCACCAACAGGAATAAAAACCGCTTCAGGAGGCGTTGGATGCTGTCTTAGTAACTCCATGCCAATGGTTCCCTGACCGGCAATCACCTCGGGATCATCGAAGGGGTGAATATAGGTTAGCCCAAGCTCCTCAACCAACTCTAGAGAGCGCGTATAGGCTTCATCATAGGAATCCCCCACTAAAACGATTTTCGCACCCAGACTTCTAACCGCTTTAACCTTTATCTGCGGGGTTGTTTTCGGCATAACAATCAATGCCTGTATCTTTAACTTATGCGCCGCCAAAGCAACACCTTGCGCATGATTTCCAGCCGAAGCAGCGATAACACCACGCGCCCTACTCTCTTCAGACAGGCTTATCATCTTATTATAGGCACCGCGAAGCTTGAATGAGAATACAGGCTGCATATCCTCTCGCTTAAGAAAAATCTGATTCTCCAAACGCACTGACAACTGATTAATTCGATCCAGAGGGGTCTCCTTCGCAACATCATAAACACGTGCACGAAGAATCTTTTCTATATAACGTAGGGGCATTGGCTTTCCTGGAAACAATCCACTTTACAATAACTGACTTTCATCACTCGCATAGGTATTATTAACACCTACTGCCTGTTGAAACCAATAAAAAAACAGGCTCAACACCGATAAATTAGAATATGCGCGCAGCCACGCTAGGAGGGATCTCGTCAATAACTCCACCCTAAAGGACCGAGCTTATGAAAAACAAGTTGGGTTGACTAGCGGGAGCCGTAACCAACCGGCTATGTTTATTTCCCACAACCAACGATAGCATTGAATAAAAAGGAGGCAGCGAGACAGGCCGCCTGATGGTGGACGCTATCCCTCCCCGCCATGAAGGACGGGGTCTCTCGCGTAAAACCAGATGAATGCAGACGATCTAAAGAAACAGGCCGCCAAGGCCGCCCTGGAATATGTTAAAGGCGGTATTATCGGCGTCGGAACCGGCTCGACAGTCAATCACTTCATCGATTATCTGGCCACTGTCAAAAGCAAGATTGAAGGTGCCATCTCCAGCTCGGATGCCTCCACTGAGAGACTTAAGAGCCATGGCATCCCAGTATTAGACCTGAATGCCAGTGGCGAGCTGGAGGTCTATATCGACGGCGCTGATGAATCCGACCACTACCTTAACCTAATCAAAGGTGGTGGTGGCGCACTAACCCGCGAAAAGATCATTGCAGGAGCCAGTAAACAGTTTGTCTGCATTGCCGACCAAAGCAAGCTGGTGGACATTTTGGGTACCTTTCCTCTACCCATTGAAGTGATCCCAATGGCACGCAGCCATGTTGCCCGTCAACTGGTCAAACTGGGTGGCACACCAGTATGGCGCGAAGGCTTTATCACGGATAATGGCAACCTGATTTTAGACGTTCATAACCTCGAAATCATGAAACCACAAGAGATGGAACAGGCTATCAACGCCATTGCGGGTGTCGTGACAACTGGAATCTTTGCACTGCGTGGTGCAGATGTGCTGATACTTGGCACCGAAGATGGCGCCAAAACGGTATTTCCAAAATAATCCTAAAAAAACGGGGCTCATTGAGCCCCGCTTTTTTACATCACTAATAACAGAAGTCTGTCATTAGAAGTCATGATTAACCTGTAAGCTGAAGATGCTGACATCGCCATCTTGCTTATCGAAGCTGCTCTTAACATAGTTCGCCATTAACTGAGTGCGCTTGCTCATATCGAAGTGATAACCAATGCCGAAGCCATCATGGTCATCAGAGTTTTTAACAGGAAGCGCTTGCAGGCCTGGGTTAACAGAACCCTCATTCTCGTAGTCGAAGTACTTAGCTACGAGCATACCACTACCCAGTTTGACACCACCATTGAGGCTCATGCTGGTAGAGTCGATCAGATCGTCACCAGGACCAGGATTATCAGCGGTCATCGTTTCATAGACAAAACCGACCTTAAACATACCACCATCATAACCAAGACCAGCACGAATCTGGGTTAAGTCAGCTTTATCAGTATGAATCGCGTCGATGTTGCCATCAGCACCTTCATAGGCCAGTGAGGCGTAGCCACCAGCGTAAGAGAACATAGCAGCCAAAGAGTAGGCATCAGCAATACCGTCAGCTTCATTGTTTTCGCCTGGGACCAGAGCAGCAGCAATGGTTGCAATGCCACCGAGGCTAGGAGAGATGTAGGCTATTGTGCCATCAGCGCGACGATCCTGCAGATATTCTGTGTAGTCTTTGTTGTTATCAATAATGGTATCACCAAAGTAATCCAGAGAAGCGGTGGAGATTTTCAGAGGGGTGTCGTGACGACCAATGACGAAAGTACCAAAACCACCAGCCAAGCCAACGAAGGCATTACGAGCACCCAAGCTACCGTCGCCAGCAAATTCTTTGCCATCATCAGGATTGGTGGAGATATGCACTTCATATTCAATTTTATAAACACCTGTCAGACCGTTACCCAGATCTTCAGAACCTTTAACACCAAGACGGGAAGTTCTGTCATTAATCTGGAAGTTATCAACTTCAGCATTTTGGTTACGCTCGTCGTTGACCATATCAAAAGATTGACGGACTTTACCATAAATAGTGGCATCAGCCATTGCTGCTACAGGAGCCACCAAGGCAGCGGCGATTGCCAATGAGAGTAATTTTTTCATTTGAGTTAACTCCGAAGAATTGATGAGTAAAAGTTTGACTACGTTGCAAATATTAGACAACGATTTTGATAATTGCAAGCAATTTTTTTGCAAAAAAGACACATAATCTGTAACTGTTGTTTATTTGATACACAATTAGCCAAATTTATAAAACCCCTTTTAAAACAGTAACTAGCTACATTAATCGCCATGAATTATTGGGCGATAGTATGCCATAACCCCACATAAGAGTTGGTTATTGTTGCGCTATTTTTCAGCGAAAAACACTGCCACACCCACTTAAATAAAATCTCAATTATAGTTTAATAATCAATATATTATGTAATATAAGAAATCGAACACATGAGAAACAAGCATGAATCAATTGATTCAGATAGAGTATCCCTAAGGATTTTTATCACGGCAGATGTGAAATGACACGTTGGCGTAAAAATCGTACAAAATCACTCATCGATTCATAACGGCCAGCAATCCGATCGATGTAGTTAAGTGTCCGAGGTATGTCCTTAAGATATCCCGACTTGCCATCACGCAGATTGAGTCTGGCAAAAATGCCACTTGCCTTGAGGTGACGCTGGATACCCATTAAGTCAAACCAGATGAGAAACTGCGCCTCATGTTCTGCTCTCAGCACGCCAGATTGACAGGCCAGCTCAAAATATCCCATCGCCCAAGCCTCTACCTGGTCGTCAGGCCATTCGATATAACAATCCCTGAGTAGCGAAACCAAGTCATAGGTTGCAGGTCCCACTAGCGCATCCTGAAAATCGAGTATGCCGGGATTGTGCTTTGGCCTTACCATCAAGTTACGTGAGTGGAAATCCCGGTGAACACAAACTTGGGGCTGTTGTAATGCGCTGGCTGCCAGGTCATCGAAGGTTCGATCCAGCAACTGTTGCTCATCATGGCTTAATGTCAGTTTCAGAAAGCCCGTCAACAACCAGTCACGAAATAGCGCCATCTCTTGGATTAACAGGTTACGATCATAGAGAGGCAAGCCTTCAATGGGAGCACAAGCCTGCAGTGTTGCCAGTGCTCCTAACGCATCACCATAGAGTCTATTCACTGTCTCTGAAGTCAGTCGCCCTAAATAGAGATCGTCGCCCAGATCCTCCAGCAGCATAAATCCCTGTTGAAGATCCTTGGCAAAGATATGCGGTACATTCAAGCCAATGCGCTCGAAGCTTTCAGCCACTCGCACAAAAGGTTCGGAGTTTTCCTTTTCAGGTGGCGCATCCATTGCGATGTAGCTATTGCCTGCGACACCAATACGAAAATATCGGCGAAAACTCGCATCGCCCGAGGCAAGATCAAACGAAAACCCGGACAAGCCAGGCAATGTTTCAAGCCACTTTTTAAGTTGGGTTATTCGTTGTGGCACGTTAACTCCTGAAATTAGTTGTCTTTCCGCTTGAAAAGATACGCGGACCAGCCAGTATTGTACCTGCCAGTTGGCAAGAATATAGCAACCGCTTTATACGCTGTAGCATCATTCACCCAATAGGTATCGGTGTCCGGCCTATATTGCCCAAGGTAGCCCTGAGTTTTTTCGCGAGAGGCTTATACAGGCTGATGGTTTCGATTAATGGGATTATAAGCCATTGCATGTGCCGGCAATTATCATCCTCAGGAAGGCTTTATATAGCGAGATTCAGCAGATAAATAAACGGATAAAAAGTTAAAAAAGACTTGACAAGGTTATCCAGATGCGCGACGCGATTTTTGTATACCTTATAAT
>JARRQF010000230.1:0-6193 GCA_037382065.1 Candidatus Thiodiazotropha sp.
AGCGTGATTCACCCAGTAGGTGACCATAACCATCAAAGCTATTTTCTTCAAAATCAGATATCTGTTATTAGAATGGAGCGGTCAACTGATTTTTTTAGGTTCAATGCTGTCTAGTCTGGCCTGACCGGATACAAAAGCATTGATGGATTTCCAAATGACTTTTCCTATAATCGCTAACCCTATAAATACCCCCAATAGGCTGTAAAACAACGTATCTTTCAGGGCTACTAATAAGGATTTTTCCGAGATAGCGCCATTTGGTGTGAAATACACTACGATCAGCAAAGGTGCGAGATAGAGCATAAGTTGGGTGAAAATCACCCAAAATGCAGCCCGTTTTTCTGTTCCGCATGTCTCGATCAGTACATCCATCAATAAACCCTTTAAGCGGTAGGTAATCACCAGGCTTATAGAAAGACAAATTATGATTTCAATGGAAAATAGTGCCAGTGCGTTCATGATCTATATCCTCTTCTTGTATATCAGAAATTAAAAGTCGAAAAAAACACTTTATAGCGAAAAATATTTATACCTTATCGCCAGGTCTGAAGAGTTCTAAGGGCTTGTACGAAGTCGACTCTTAATCTGGATATGCCAGGTATCGAGTGTCTCCTAAACCCAAACTATTCCTTAATTTATTACTGTACATCAGGCTATTTCAGCTCCATGTTAAATTATACGGAAGTTTCTGTAATAACAGAAATAGTATAATTTTCTGGAATAGTCAAGGGATTTTTGAGTCGGGATCCCCAATCTATCTTTTTCTCCGACTCTTAAAACATATCAACAACTAATCTGATCTATAGTACGATTGCCAAACTTAAGTAATGAATAGTGAAGTATGTCTGCGCAACCTGAATGGTTGATATCAGGCTAAAAATAGAAATCAAGGAATAGGTAATGGATCAAAAAAATAGAAATATTAAAGAACCCCCTCTACTGTTTTCATCGACGCAGGAAATCATTAAAACCCTCACCCAACTGACGAATAGAAAAATCATCTGTTACTGGACATCGAGCAGAGGTAGTGTCTGTGACAATGATGTGATAGCACTATATGAGATACTGGAGAAGATCGGAGGTTCTGATAAAGCGGGTCTGTTTATTAAATCCAGTGGTGGTGACGTGGAGGCGGCATTACGCATTGTCAACCTATTGCGTGAACAATATAATAATTTAGTGGCCTATATCCCATTAGAGTGCGCCTCTGCGGCAACTATGATCTGTCTGGGGGCCAATGAGATACACATGGGACCACTTGCCCATCTTACTGCGATCGACTCATCCATGAGGCATGATCTCTCGCCAATAGATGAGACCGATAATCGACGAGTGAGTGTGAGCCAGGATGAATTATCCAGATTGGTCGGTCTGTGGAATGCCAGCTCCAAGGAGCATCATGGCAATCCCTATAGTGATATATTTAAATTTGTACACCCATTAGTGATCGGTGCCATCGATAGAGCGAGCTCACTCTCCATTAAAATATGTCAGGAAATACTCTCTTATCATATTAAAGACAAGGATGAGTGTTTACGATTAAGCACCCATCTCAACTCGGATTATCCGTCACACAGCTATCCGATTACAGCCCGCGAGGCCAAAGCCATCGGTCTAAATATCAAAACACTTGATAAAGAAATCAATGACAAGCTATTGGATATTAACCAGCTCTATTCTGAAATGGCGCAAAAGGCGCTCACTGACTTCGATGAGTTTAATTATCATGATAATGAGATACTCAATATTATCGAAGCCGAGGAGGCACAGATATTCTATCAAAACGATAAAGATTGGAATTATATCAAGGAGGAGCGCCGCTGGCAGTCGCTTAATGATGAGAGCTCCTGGCGAAAAATCGAACTATTGGATGGCGAGCAAAAGAAAAGCACATTGTATATACGCTAAGTTTCACCTCAATACATCGCTATATTGATGTTGAATACCTCGCTAGTGTAGTGTCCTATATAAAGCGTGCATTTAGAAAGCCACTCAAGCCGCGAGTGCAAGGCGCAGCCCGCCGGGAATGGCCGTTCCCTTTCCAAGGGCTGCAACACCGCAATCGTGGTTTGAGTGGCTTCCCGCAGGGCGAGGCAAGGGATTTAAGCTCAATTTCATGATAGGCCTCGTCTAAATGTATGGTTTATATAGGACACCACACTAGGGCTAATTCAGGCTACCAAGGCCTATTTCACTGACTCCAAATGGATAATCAGTGCCACTTGCCGCCGTGAACTCCTGGGGGGAGAGAGGGCATTTTCAAAGCGCATCACAAAGTCGCTCAGCGAGTTGAATTTGCCGTCAGGCCATCTCCTGGGCGCAGCGTCTGAAGCGAGTATTCACCATCTCCTAGAAATTGTTTATGATGGGCAACCCATCAAAATAATGCACTATTACCCATCAGGAAGAGAATACCCAATGGCATTTGATTACGGCTCTATTGATCTAGGTCTGAAGAACCCCTTCAAGAAGGAGGGTGCTGCAACAGCCATACGTGGTGCAACTCAATTTCTCCTCGGGCTCTACTTGCTATTCGAAGCGGCGCACCAGGTCAAGCTGGATGTGGTTGCAGGGTGGATTCTGGCGATCTTTGGTCTTTTTTTACTCGGGCTCGGACTAAAGGCGTTGAGTCTCGGTATATTTGCCACCCTACGCTATTTTGTCGGTAGAAATCATCCTACCTCCCTGGCGAAAAATTTCAGCAAGTCAGAAACAAGCAATTCTGCGGAGGAGGCTAAGTATGTTGCCTACAAAGCAGAGCAGATTGAGGAGATGCTGGTCGGTCGAAAAAACATGACATTTGTTGAGCCAAAGGGGCTGTTGGCGCGTCTCCTGCACTCTATTTTTCCTCGACTGCTTTTTATGCCCTATCCCATTCGGAATATCGCTCAGCGGTTATTCGGCGCCTGGAGCAAAATGCTCACAGCAAGCCTAGCCTATGGATTTGTCGCTTTTGTCTCCCTCTCAGGTTTTGCCGGTGCCTCTGGTGAACAGATGTTTCCACTCTATTCTGTTTTGCTCATGGTCTATCTGGCATTCGTCTGGCGTAATGCGGGCAGCACGCTCTCCCGTAATGCGGAAATTGAGGTGGAGACCCTCAGTAGTGGTAGCTTGGTCAAGGTTATTGGCGGATCCATATTAATCCCTGTTCTGTTGGCGGTAGTGCTCTCCTCTCTGGTCGGAGGAGAAAAAAGCGCAGTCTCTATGCTCACCAACTGGCAGATGCTGATACCAGAATTACATACGACAGCCTATATCATCGGCATATTTATCCTCGCCACATTGAGTTGCTTACTCATCATGTTGCTGTTACGAGCACGTATGGTCAGCGTCAATCCAGTTGTTGAGGTATCAGAGTTAAGAGAGAACTGGCAAGAGTCGATCCATCCGAACGAAATTTTTATCAATTTGGATAACCTAGTGATGGCAAATCGCAGATACAAGGAGGTGCCTAACCGGGTCTATCGAGAACTCGATCCAAAACTGCAGGAGCAAGTTGAGAGCAAAGGTGGCTTTAAAGGCGAGCTTATTCAGGAAGTTCAGCCAAAAGTAAGACCGCTCGAGTTAGGTGGTATTTTTCTTGTGGCGAGAGGTATAAGTCTAATCATGGGTAATCTATTTTTTATTCTAGGTAGTCTATTTATACTTTACCTCACATATGCCTGTATCGATCTCTATCTATTTGGCCGTTCTACATCATCCAATACGATTGCCAATCTCGTAAATGGAAACGATGCGACACAGTTTTTTGATTTGCTTGCCGCTGCCATGCACATGCTCTTTCTTGCTTTTCTAAGTAATGTTTTTGCAAGGATTCTTACAAACACAGCGCATATCTTTTACGCTGAGATTCAGTTCGAATCCATGCTGGTCTACTTTAAGTGTGAAGGCACCTTCACCGAGTCAAAGATATCAACCGGAACCGGCATTCATGACAGCACTCGCTCGGAAAACACGCTTATCAGGTGTAGCATTACCCCTTGGGTCATCGTCTCGCGTATTATCTCGTCAACCTTTGCCGCGACCGGCATGCGAAACCTGGAACATCCTAGGCATATACTTGAGATGCATAAGGCGCAAGATGAGCTTTCTAATATTAGAAATGATGTCGTTAGCTTTCTTAAGGATAGAGAGTCTATTGCTGCAATTACCAGCGAGAGAGACCTTGGCAATGCTAGCCAAATCCACCAGTTAAATAAACAGACCAGAGCCATACCTATAGAAAACGAAAGACTGCATTTAGACGATTCAGCTGCGGGATATCTAGCGCAAACTGAGAAACCTAACCAAGAGGATTCATAAAATATAGAATGGTTATATATTGATATATACCCCTACCTATATTCTGAGTTGATGTTTAATTATTCGAATTGAAATGCATCAATGTTTAATGTTAGCCTCCAGGACGAAGTAATTTGCTTATTCGATAAGCACAAAAAGTCTTTTTTTATATTGTAATTTCCATAAATTAAATCGCGATTTATACTAAATTAAGGTGTTTATAGGAAATGAAAAGATTGTTACAGTTATGTATTTTTTTACATATCATTATCTACCAGTCAGCATCTGCCGCACTTTTTGAGCTCGATGCTGTAATAACAACAAGCAATTATGTTGTGTCGTATTCGGAGGGCTCGTTTGAAGGAGAAGTAGATGGCTGGCGAACCGGAGATATCATTCACGCTTTCTTTAACTACAGTAACTCAAGCTCATGGGTTGCTGATAGTCTATACTACGATCAGATGGGCCTTTCTATAAGCAATGGCAGCGAATCCCTACATCTTCCTGACTATGCATGGCCTCATTTTTCAGCGGTCAATACATCTGACTATGATTATATAAAAATCTATTTTACCGCTGGTATGGGGCCGCATGGTGGTATCGAGAGCATTACCCTAAATGACTCTACTGGCACCTACTTTCAAGGTGACGAACCTGGGTATCTACCAGACGCGCTAAATCTCAATGACTTTTCGTCAATCACCCTTGAACATCTTATTTTAAATGAAGGTGGTGGCGATGCTTATAGTCGTGAGCAAATTATAGCTACAGTAGTCCCATTGCCAACTTCAATAATACTGTTTCTTTCAGGAATAGCTGGCCTTGTTAGATACGCACATTTTAAAACTTAAACCTAAAAAGATCCGACTAGTCGAGACACCAGGGCAATTGCACTACAAAGGACTCGTTTTCGTGCATAATAGAAACAAAACACCACAAAGGTGTTGCGAAGCATTTCGTTTTAGTTGAGAAGTTTAGCGAGCTCAGCGGTTATTGGATCCCCCTCACCCCGGCCCTCTCCCGCAAGGGGAGAGGGAGTCTACTTTTCGAGCGCATCGTAAACATCAGCTTACGGTGTGGCACCCAATAGCTTGTTCACGCCAGGGTACGAACCGCATCATGGATGTTCGTGAGCCATCGCACTATTGATGCGGTTCGCACCGCTCACCGCATCCTACGCAATTACAAATTTTATCGCGACTTCAAAAAGAGTGACCTATCGGTTTAAAAATACCATGGAATATCTCACTCAAATATTGCCACATAATCGAAAATCATGATGCGCTTCGTACCTCACCACACCCTACGACTTTTGCGAATATTTGCAGCATGCTTTTACAACACCCTCCCTTGCGGGAGAGGACCAGGGTGAGGGAATTAAGTAAACTTGCAAACTCGTAACCTGTGGTAAGCCTCTCCCTCATACAGATACAACCACAAAATAACGTCGCTTAAATAACCAAACACCAGCTCGCCGATCACATCCTGCGCAATTGGAAGCTGCATATACGATGCCAGTTTGGAGAGTGGCATCTTGAACACTTTTAATCTTTTGTAAAAAATCCATTAAAAACTTAGATTAGTGGCCGGCTAAAACATTCTGGTTCACACTCTTACTTTTTCGCCGTTGCACCGGGATACCAAATAATGCTAAATGAGATCTGGCGCGAACAGCACTAGTTAACAGGGTATCAGGAAGAGATGCTGTCTTGGTCTGCTGGAATAGGTAGGGCCATTCCCACCGTGATACGTTGGGAGTCCAGCACACGCTCCTGCTTTACTTTGACCCCTTTTAACTAGTGTGGTGCTTCATACAAATTGACGATGATAGAAGCCTGCTCAGGCCAGGAGACAAGGCGCAATGCGCAGGGAATGGCTCGCCCTTTTCAAGCATTGCAACGCAGTATCCTGG
>JARRQF010000231.1:0-6179 GCA_037382065.1 Candidatus Thiodiazotropha sp.
ATGCTTTGCAATATTTTTGTGGCGATTTATTTCTATTATCCTTTGTAGTGCAATTGCCCTGAGGTTGCACTGAAACCATCTGTCTATCCAACCTCAATATACAATAACCTGAGCGAAAAGCCCGATGGCTATCGAGCAGCAAGCGCTAATGGGGATCGTGACCTTTCAACAGGATCTTTAGCTGGAACAATGGGATACGACTCAAGATAGGAAGCATCAAATCAAACAAGACAGTGCAAAGGGTACTCCTGGAATAAGCAGTTATCGGGTATCATAGACGCAGTTATCGAAGATCACCAAATCAGAAACCTGTTATTAGAATAGAGCGGTCAATTGATTTTTTTAGGTTTAAGCTCTTTGAACGATTGTTGCAACACTTGCGAAGGTATTTACAAAAAATAGTAAAGACTCAATCGTTATTTTTCCTGCAGAGCCTGCTACTGAGTATCGCGAGTTTAATGGTCAGCTTCGTATGCGCCATTGAAAACCCATATGCAGTTAACCTGATGGCTGACTTCGAGCAACGAGAATAACCGTTTCTGCAAAAAATCAATAATTCCAATCGTACTTATTTGATTGCCTACGATGATTATCAGATATTTCTTGATAAGGAACTTAACAATGCATATGGCATACTGATGAAACATCTGCCTGATGCGCAGAAAAAGGAGCTGAAACAATCCCAGCGCAACTGGATCAAGTTCCGCGATGCAGAGTTCAGGTTAATCAAAGTATAAGAAGAATAAACGCAACGCCCTTCCCTATCAAATCAGTTGCCGTGGTGCATTGTGTAGTGGGTACGGAAACCCGCTGCTATGCAAACCTGTCTAAAGTGGGTGACGTCCGCCTAGCAGGTATTAGATCTGGCGGTGGTGGCAGTGCAGCGCAATTGCCCTGGGCCCTGTCCCACCGAAATGTAGGATGTGGTGAGGTACGAACCGCATCATTGATGTTCGTGTGCCACCCCACTATTGATGCGGTTCGCACCGCTCACCGCATCCTACACAATCACAAATTTTATCGCGTATTCAAAAAGAGTGACCTATCGGTTTAACCTAAAAAGATCAAAAGATCAGTTGGACAGCGTGAAGGGTGCGCTTGTGGTGGTGCAGGGCAAGGGTCGCTCCTGCACATCCATGTGCCCGCGACACTTGTGCATCCATGCACAGCGCGTAACGACGCACAATAGCCCACTATTCCAAGGAGCTGCAACGCCGCCATGTGCCACCACAAGCGTGCCATTCACTTTGTAGCGTGATTCACCCAATAGGTGACCATAACCATCGAAGCTATTTTCTTCAAAATCAGAAACCTGTTATTAGAATGGAGCGGTCAACTGATTTTTTTAGGTTCAAAGTAGGCATCGCCCCGATCAATGTACTCAGGGCAGGACTGGTTAGCCTGTGAAGTGAGTGGTGGAGCTAGGCCGCCAGCAGCAAGAACTCACCGAAAGCGACTCAAACGCGGATCAATGCCGCGTTTGAGCGCCGTAGGAATCGCCCTTCTTTAGGGCGGCGAGGAGGATGTCAAGTAAATACGATAATTAACCGTCCCTCCTAATCGTCATGCTCGTGGTCATGATGATCATTGTGCCGGTCGTCATGCCAGTCATCATCCCGATCATCGTGCCGGTCGTCATCATCACCAGAACCATCCCATTTATTGCCGTGGCATCGATAACAGCTTAGCGCAGAATCCCTGCTCGCCGTATCGATGGTATGGCAGGACGTGCATCTATCCACAGAGTAGTGTTCGTCCTGATGCTGTGATCTGGGATTGCTCCAACCAAACGGATGTTGCGTACCTGGAGCTGGATATGGTGCCGGTGCCGGTGCCGGTGCTGGTGCCGGTGCTGGTGCTGGTGCTGGTGCTGGTGCTGGTGCCGGTGCCGGTGCTGGTGCTGGTGCTGGTGCTGGTGCCGGTGCCGGTGCATTGCTTGAAACGGTGACAGCCGCAGCCTGAGAGTTGGTAACCGTCCCGTCAGATTCCGTCACCTTGATCCAATAGTAGTAGGTCACTCCTGGTGTCACGTTATTGTCGACGAATTCAGTCCCATTTCCCATGAAGCCGATTCTATCCCGCCCTCTTGGGTTAGCGTCTGTATCCCGATAGATCTCCTGTGCCCTTGGTGCAATGCCAGTCAGGGACCAGCTTAATCTCACGGCATTGCTATTAGTGTCAGCTCGCAGGTCGACGTGCTTAGCCGCTGACCCTGGTGTCGGCGTTGGTGTCGGATTTGGCGTTGGGACTGGAGTCCCAGCATTGGAGTTCGGTCTCCACCAGTGCGGTTCATTGACTCGCTGATCCTGACAGACACCATCAGCTCCATCCGTTTTGCTGTTACAGTTATTGTCGTTGCCATCGTTGCAGATCTCCAATGCTCCGGGATTGATCTCCGGATCATTATCATTGCAGTCGATGGGACCACAACTACCGCCATCAGGACTGAAAGCATCGCCATCCTGATCACTACAACCTGCCATACAACCCACCGCATTCCGATCGGCAGTATCGATGGTGCCGTTACAGTTATTATCTATACCATCACTACAGACCTCATTTGCTGCCGGATTGACCGCATTATCATTATCGTTACAGTCGAGAGGGCCGCATGAACCACCGTCAGTGCTATAACCATCGCCGTCTATATCGGTACATACTGTCGTGACCAAGCAACCAACAGCGTTGGGATCGACCGCATCGATCAGGCCATTGCCATCATTGTCAACACCGTCGGTACACTCTTCCATCGCGCCAGGGTAGGCAGCGCTGTTGCTGTCGTTGAAATCGGCCAGAGTGCCACAGGCATCGCCCTCTTTGAAGTAGCCATCACCATCCTCATCGGTGCAGACCGGGGATACCACAACAGGCGGTGGGCAGAAATGCTCATAATTGCCCGATGTGTATTCGTTTTTATGGCCGTGGCAGTATGCGCATGTATCATTTGCATAAGCCGGTAAAAAATCATAACCCCTACTGCTGCAGTATGTGGCTACATCATTGACATAGCCGCTCCGAGCTAATGCCTCATTGACTCCAAAGAGCAGTGGACTGCTCAGGATCACAAGTGATAATACGCGTCTATTGATCATTTTAAATTCACTTCTCCATTGTACTTTCCACCAGCCTGGCTATTTTCTAAAGAAAATCATTAGCCAGCCTCCCTTTGCACGGACCCGGATCCTCTACTCATGATTCGAGCAAGTCGACCCTAACTTCAGTTTTTCATTATCTCAATGCAGTTGATATAGTGAAGTGATCGAAATCTAAATTCTGTGAATTATATCCCAAAAAGGTCTTAAATTCCCAAACAATCATTTCTAGTTAAAATGCCTGTTCGCCAACCGTAGGTCGAGTTAGTACAGCGTAACCCGATAAAATAGAGCCGATAAAACAACCTACCGTTTGCGCCAGTTGACACTGTAGAGGTCGTGTCGGCGATCGCTAAGATTCTTTACCGTGCCATTGTTGCGAGCCATCACCAGGGTCTCAAGCCGCAGATCAGCAATTGCCACAGTTTCCACATTGGGGGTGGTGTCAGCGGCTATACCATCGCGTGCGAAAGAGAAATCACAAGGGGTAAAAATGCCACTTTGGGCATACTGAATATCCATGTTGTGCACATTCGGCAAATTACCCACATTGCCTGACATCACCACATAGACTTGGTTCTCCACTGCACGCGCCTGACAACAGTAACGAACCCGTAGATAACTCTGTCGCTCATCGGTACAGAAGGGAACAAAGAGTATTTGAATGCCCTGGTCGGTGAGGTGGCGAGCCAGTTCGGGAAACTCGGCGTCATAACAGATTAACACCCCAATCGTGCCGCAATCAGTCTGGATTGCATGCAGATCACTGCCCCCCTCGATATTCCACCAGTAGACCTCATTGGGTGTAGGGTGGATCTTCGGTTGCTCATGAACCGTGCCATCACGTAGAAAAATATAAGCGATATTCTCCACCCGGCCGTTCTCTACTCTGGTTGGATGGGAGCCACCGATAATATTGATGTTATAACGCAGCGCCATCTCACGCATCGCCTCTTTGAAGCGCGGTGTATACTTGGTCAGAGCCTCGATCGACTCCACTGGAGAGAGTTCTTGGTCCTCGATAGAGAGCAGTTGCAGCGTGAACATCTCAGGAAAGACCACGAAGTCGCCCTTATAATCAGCTACCACATTGACAAAGTAGGCGACGAAACTGATGAACTCCTCAAATGAGTGGACCCGACGCTGCATGTATTGCACAGTGCCAACACGCACTGAATCGGGCATCCGCGCTCCATAGCCCTTCACATCAGAAGTGGTGACGGCCATCTTTACTTTTGGATTACGCCACACAAGATGCACGGCATAACCCAGCGACTCCCTGTCCTCTGGCAGATAATCGGGCAAAACACCGATAATTTCGAAACCATTGTGCAGTTGAAAAGAGAGCACAGGGTCGCGCTTTTGCTTACTCTGCACCTGGTCTAGGTAGTTTTCGATCGTTTTGAATTTCTTCAACCGCTTGGCCAGACTTGGCAAGCGACCACCAAAGACAATCCCTTTCAAACCCAGTGAGCTGCAAAGCTTCTTGCGTTCATTGTAAAGCCGATTACCTAAACGATAGCCTCGGTACTCTGGATCGACGCAAACCTCCATACCATAGAGCCAATCACCCGACGGATCATGACGTGAGGCATAACCATTACCAGTAATTTCGACCCAACTGTGCTTGCGCAGAGCAAATCGCTCATCAATCAGAAAAGTGGCACAGTATCCGACAACCTTATCGTCTACCAAAACCACGAACTGACCTTGCGGAAAGTGGTTAATCTGCCCCCGCACAGCACCGAGGGGATAGCCCTGCATACCAGTTACCTGATAGACCCGACGGGTCAGATCGCAGATATCTGACACATCCTGCGATGTTGCATTGCGGATCGTCAGCTTGCTCTTGGGATTTTGCAATCTATTATCGGCATTCATTGCAAATTGCTCTGGTGTATTAGTTGATCAAACCAGAAGTATAGAGAACAAAGCACATAACCTACATAACTTTGAGACGAGACTGTAGCAGCTGTGCAAAATGCAGCGAAGATCGATTTGTCATTTGACTGATCTGATGACGGCAAGAGAAACCATTCGCCACCACGTCGGCTTGTGGTTCAGCATTTAACGACGGGATTAACTCCAAACCAGCCATCTGTTGGGCGTAGTCGACATGCTCCACCTCCACACCAAAACTCCCGGCCATACTGCAACAAGAAGCCTCAATCATCTCAAACTTCAATCCGGGAATTTTCTTCAACCTAAGCAATCAGCAAAGGCAAAACGCAAGACCTGACCCCGTTCGTTGTTCCTACAAGACATCTAAGCAGTCTTCAGCTGGCGGAATATTGATGTTATCGAAGACATCTTCAAAGCTTTTGGCATTTCTCACCCGCTTAAAGATATTATCAAGTGACTCTTTCTGTGGAAGATAGGGGTCGCCTTTCTTGCTATCAATAGAAATATATTCCTCAATTAAAGGCTTAAATTCTTCCAGGTCTATTGATGCATTATCAAATTGCACTGCAATTTTATGTACGCCTGACAAGACACTAATTATTTTTCGCCCTAATGTCTCGCCCCAAAAACCCAATACATCTATCTTCCGAATCATGCGAGCATTACCATCACGAGTAACAACCAGAGCAGCACTATAAGCCTCTAGTTTTTTTCTTGTGCTTTGTGAGGCATGAAAAGCCGATAATGCAACCGGCACTATCGACTTTTCTTTTTCCAAAATCAGCAAACAAACATCGCTGTTATTGGTTGCAACCACAATCATCTCCTGCAGCGGCACTATTACAGGGATATTACAGCACTATTACAGGGACATCCATTATTTACCCAACGCAGAAAACGTTAATCTGCATTAATAAAAGTGCCCAATGACTATTTAGCCACTAAATTATGCCATCGGAAGAGAAATTATCAGCTATTTGACTGACTTGAGAGGGCTATAGCAGGTATTACAGAGACATCCATTATTTACCCAACGCAGAAAACGTTAATCTGCATTATTAAAAGCGCCCAATGACTATTTAGTCGGTAAATTATGCCATCGGAAGAGAGATCATCAGTTATTTGCCTGACTTGAGAGGACTATTGAGGAGAAACTGCTACTTTAAGGCGTACGTGATCCTGCCA
>JARRQF010000232.1:0-13494 GCA_037382065.1 Candidatus Thiodiazotropha sp.
CGCCATTGCAGCGCAGCTTCCCGATCGATCTTTACTACAGTATGGGTGTGATTGTGCATCACGGCATAAGCGCAAATAGAGATTGAGAAGACCTCATCCAACTGCTTGAGCTTTTTCACGATCCACTCTCTACGGTGTTCGTAGCTACGACCCGTTAACTCATCCTCTCCGCACAGAAATGCACGGCGTACACAGCGGGATATGCAGTGGTAATAGGGAGTTTCTTCTAGACAGATCTGTTGCTTGCGCGATATCGTCATTGTCGGCTCCTTCGCTTGTAGACATTCCTTGTATGTTAAGACTGTGACTACTCCCCGCCCGCCGCAACAAGTTGCTTTGGGCGAGGCTTCTTGCTTCAACGTCCGTAACAATCAACTAACTCAGCTAAATGTACTTTTCAAACAGAAACAGTGGCCGTCCTCAATACCCTCATACCCACTAGTTTAATCTAGGCGGCTATGCCTCATCTATGGCTTCCGTAAATCCAGAAATTACTGACACCCATTCGCTATCGAAAACTGCTTTACTGCTAAGGTATACATCTCCTCTCCATGAGAATTGATAACCTCGATACGTCTGTCGATTTCTATGTCGGCGTTGGCCATAGCAGACTCTTTTATCGCATCATCCATTGACGAGCTATTGGCAATGGATTGATTTACCTGCTCGCGTAAGACCTCTAAAGACTCAATCACCGTCGATTTAAACTGCCGTGAAGAGACTGAAAGCTGCTGCAGCTGTTCAGCAATAGTGTTTCCCGGCCTATACGTTTCGTTTATATCATTTTCGGTATCGACATATCCATAGCTACTGCCTATACCTACCTTATTTTTACATTCAAGTTCAATCCCGTCGAACGGCGTGAAAACCAATTTGTAATATATTTGATAGTCACGCTTGCCCCATTCGTAATCAACTTTAAATCCAGTTATTTCAGGCGAAGGAATCACAACACTCCTAAGTCCATAAGCAGAAACCAGATCGCCATGTGATTCAATGGTAGCAAAGATCTGAAGCGCTTCTGTATCTGGAGCATACAGGGTATCCGTCAGGTAGTGTTGACAGGAGCTTAGGTCGGAATCGACCTTCGCACCACACCCAATAGTTTTACACCATGTAGCATAGACTTCTCGTTCTATGGACTGATCCAAGTACACCACGGGCAGCGCACTCAAACCGCGTGAAGACGCAGAGGCTGTAGCTTCTGAGAGTAGACATTGATAGTGCGCATCGTCTTCTACCGTTGAAAACATCAAGTTGGCAAGAATAGCAGATGAATCGCCTATTAACGCTTCATTATTGGTTGCTGGAGTATCCGTTTCAGATGTCTCTGATGAGTCGCCGCATCCAACCATCAGCACCATCACAACCAAGAGAAACGCTGCCCCACGGAATATTTTGGCTATGGACTCTGTTTGTTTTATTAATCTACACACAATCGTGATCATCATATAAATTACTAAGGCATATAAAATTCAACTAGTAGCACCTACGCTGCGAGAGCAATTGAATTTTTTGATATTTGTACATGGAGATGATGGCATAACACTTAGACCATTGACTAACGAAGATTCGAGCACTTGGAGTGAAAACTCAGAGTTGTTAAGTGCAAGACTTGCTAACGCGCCAATAAAGTAGCAATCACCAACTTTTCCTTGAATCGTTACCATAACCATCGTTAATGGTTGTTGTACCGTTTTGGCATGTGATTCTATGGCCAGAATTTGTTTGAATTTTTCTAACTGGTATCTTGGTAGTTACAAAACCACCTTGAAGAATTCCAAAAGTACCTAAACTTCCTTGTAAATTTATCATATTTATCTCTTTACATAGTTCAATCTGATATCAATTCATATACTTAGGTTATTTAAAGTGAATCACAATAAAATATCTAGAGCTATAATCACTTTATAGCGTAGAATTAGAGTAGCATTATAAGTTAATCTAAACAAATAAATAGGACCCTGTCTGTATGGGATAACCCTAGTTGTTACGGGTAGAGGGCTTTCACCTTCATCTCTTATCGATTTGGCCCATTTGACTGGATTCAACTACCATGCTACATGTTAAATAAATGGATATCTATCTACGAAAATTCGGGATCACCGATCTTTATAAATGGCAAATAACAATACCATTTTAATCTATCTTCCCGCTTGTTCATGTGATAATTCTTATTTTTATTGTTGTTTAAATATGTTATGTAAGACTAGAGTGTTTCAGAACAAAAGAAGGAGCTATAATATGAAACGGATCGTTTTTCTTATAATACTTTCTACACTAATTGAAATTTCAGAAGCGGCTTTACCTCCAGATTATCGAAACGAGTTAGATCTAGACGTCATGGTTCAATACATTAAAGATCATCCGGTTGTCGCCGAAGGTCTAAAATGGATTAGTTTAAAAAATCACACTATCTATTTTAATGATTGCTGTAAGGTGATTTTTGGCAGACAAGAGACTAATTTACCCGATGATTATGTAGGCCCAGTACCCCCGCTGGAGTTTAAAAATACGACCTGTCCTGTTGACTAAAAGTGCAACTAACATACTAACCAGGTCATCAGCTATTTGACTGACTTGTGAGGGCTATTGAGGAGAAATTGCCACTTCAACCTAAAAAATCAGTTAACTGCTCCATTCTAATAGCAGGTTCCTGATTTTTATGAAAATAGCTTCGATGCTCATGGTCACCTATTGGATGAGTTACGCTGCCCAACTGATCTTTTTAGGATGATAGTGTTAGCTGCAAATGGGTCGCCGTAGAGCCCTGCTGTGCATGCCCCATGTTTCGCACGACAGGCCCCGGCACGGATCCGGACGTGCACGACTCATGCATCCGGCTCCTACATCTTTTGCCGATTTATCTCGGCGCTCTGGGTGTCCCGAAATATCCTTAGATCTAACTAACCAAACCACTTCTTTTGATGGGAAAGTAAAAGAATTTGAAAAACTTGATTTTCAATATCATGGCTCTGATCAAGAGAGGGGCTGTAACGCTGAATACATACGATATCCCCCCACAGAGCAATGCCCACTTCTCTATTGGGATCATGTAACCTAACATCACCTGTGCCTTCTTACCCAAAGCATAGTGAAATATTAGAACAAACAGACTCGCTGAACCAAATGTCGAAAAAATGCGCCTGAGTGAAAGAGACCTGGAGACATAAAAAGCAATGCAGAGCATGAAATAGATACCGGAAATAGCCGCTAACGTTGCATAAATCGGCTGATCGTATACCCGCCTATTCAGGTCTACCACAGCATGAGTCACCACAACTATATATGCAAAGGTGATGATGGCAATGGCAAGAACTGGATAACTTGGAGTGAAATTCTTTACTTGTTGGCTCATGAGATAACCCGAGAGTAAAAAAGCCATGCTGATAAAAACAATATCGAAGCTAAAAGGCAATCCAATAAGCTCAAAATCGCGCCCGGAAAAGGAAACCGTAGTTTGCCTTATTAACGCAAGGATCGACACCCCAACAAATAGCAAGATCAATAACAGTGCAACTTTAAACAAGACCGATCGCTTGTCCAGATCGACTAACCGAACCAACACATAAGAGCAAATAAGCAGACACCATAGATGGGGTAGGAACCACAATGGCGTCCACCTTATCGTCTGACCTGTACCAAAAAGAATCCCTACTGCTTCGCCTATGTTAGCTCCGCGACTAAACAGAGTCGCGCCAACAAGCAACATCAACAGAGTAAAAAAATAGGGTTTGAGCAGCGCATCCGACTTACTGATAAGAAAATCTCTTGGATACAGCAAGCTGACTATGGTGGAAGGCTACAAGTAGAATACTCATTCCCTTCACCACATCAACCAGTTCAACACGGCTATCCATGAGCAAGCTCCACTTATTGACTAACTCTTACACAAAAGTTGCTCTGTGTTCTATAGAGGGCATGAGACAATGTCCAAAAAAAGGAATTTTATTCCCATAATCTTGCCGAGTCTACCTTACGTCTCAGAGTAATCTTAATCAGTCGTAGGATGCGGTGAGCGGTGCGAACCGCATCAATAGTGCGTTTGTGGTGGTACAGGGCAAGGGTCGCTCCTGCATGATACTTTTGGCCTATGGAACAAAGCAACAATATGAGACACGGCAGGCACTGTCTATTCTTAATGCGCGTTTATTTGGTCTTTGTCAAAAAATACAGAAGACACCGAACGAACAGGACGCTGGCGTGTCCGCGCTATCCATCCCTGCCCTGAACGGCAGGGTTTTTCGCGCAAACTGAATAAAATTCATTAATTAGCCCAACGGGTCGACTTTATTCCGAACATCTGTGCTGCCGTGCCAGATGTAGAGTTCTCTGCTCGCAGGATCGCACCGGGTACAGGTAGACCCACAGGCAACTTCAGTCTTGCGCATCTCTACTCGTCCCTTTCGCACCCACTGCTGAAGCATTCCCCTAACCGCATCAGGTTGCGCATCCAGATGCAGCGCAATATCCATCAACGTCGCAGCCCCTCTCTGTTGCAGATAGTTGCGAATAGCCGAAAGCATCAGAGTTTGACCTCAGTTCTGAGTTGCTGACTACGCTGAGACCAGAAACGTAACCCAGCAATTGTGCCCACCAACAGAGCCACCAGGGTGATCACCCAAATCAAACCACTATTCGGATGGTTACTGTAAGTTGCAATCTGATAGTACAAACTGGCAGTGATGTAAGCGATCCCGGTAGACCAGGCCACCACAAAAGCAGCCCAGCGCCTACCTGCCTCCCGTCGGATGGCAGCGATAGTTGCAATGCAAGGGGAGTAGAGCAGAATAAACAGTAAATAGGCAAAAGCGCCCGCCTGACCATTGAAACGTGCGGCCATCTCGCCAAACACATCGACATTAACCTGCTGTGCCTGTGCTGCGGCTGCGGTGTTACTGATATCACCCACATCCATCGCCAAAGGGTCGGTCAAGAGATCTTTGACTCCGAGCAGATTCTCCGGCACAGTGTTAGCCGCATCTCGGATTGCCACCCAGAACTCAAAGGGCTGTTCGGTCTCGGAAACTCCTGCATCGAGATTCGCCAGATTGGTATAGAGCGCATTAAGCGTTCCTACCACTGTCTCCTTGGCTAATATGCCGGTAAACACACCGACGGTTGCCGGCCAGTTATCCTGCTCAATGCCCATCGGAGCCAGAATGGGTGTAATCGACTTGCTAACAGCACTGAGTACAGAGTGCTCGGTATCATCATTACCGAAACTACCATCGGTACCAATGGAGTTGAGGGTATTGATCAGTAACACCATCAGCACGATGACTTGTCCAGCTTCCTTAATAAATAGCTTCACCCTATCCCAGGTGCGCAACATCACACCTCGCAGGGTAGGCATATGATAATGGGGCAACTCCATCATAAAGCCGGCACTCTCACCAGAGAGCAGCGTCTTTTTCATGATCAGTCCAGTCAAAATGGCCACAATAATGCCAATTATATAGAGACCGAATACTAGGTCATGGCCATTCTCGGGAAAGAATGCGGCAGCAAACAGCACATAGACAGGCAATCGGGCACCACAGGACATAAAGGGGTTCATCAGGATCGTTAGCTTGCGCTCACGTTCACTCTCCAGGGTACGGGTAGCCATCACCGCCGGTACATTACAACCAAACCCGACAATCATGGGTACAAATGCCTTGCCTGGTAGACCGATCGATCGCATGAATCGATCCATGACAAAAGCCGCCCTGGCCATGTAGCCGGAGTCCTCCACGACTGATAAAAACAGATAGAGTGCGGTGATGATTGGGATGAATGTCGCCACTACTTGGATGCCTCCACCAACCCCATCAGCCAGCAGCACAATAAACCAAGTGGACAATCCCAGGCGTTCAAGAAGATAGCCCAGGCCATCAACAAACAAAGCCCCGGCCACCCCATCAAAAAAGTCGATGAATGCGCCACCGATATTGATGGCAAACATAAACATCAAATACATCACAACCATAAAGACAGGGATACCAAACAGCCGACTGAGTACTACCTTATCGATTCTGTCACTAGCCGTTTTTTCGAATCGCCCCTGCTTTCGCGTGACGTTGTGTGCAATGCTGTGAGCATGACTGAAGCGGGTATCCGCGATATAGATATCGACCTCATCATCAATTCGGTCTTCAATGACTTTCCACCAGTGATGCAATCGTTCGTGTAACGTTTCGTCTGCGTAGTTAAGGGCAAAACTATCGCCTTCCAACATCTTCAGCAGTAACCAGCGGCGCTGTGATTGATGGCGGTTATCCGGCAGTTGTAAGCTCGGCTCCAGATCAGAAATGGCTTGCTCAACCAACTCATCCTGAGCCAGTGCAAAGCCACCGTTCACCATGCCAGCGGCCAAATCCTGAATCGCCCCCTTCAGCTTGGTGATTCCCTCCCCGCTGACCGCCACAATCGGTACAACAGAGCAACCCAGGTCTTCGCTAAGGCGTTGGACATCGATCTCCATACCCCGCTTACGCGCCACATCCATCATGTTCAAGGCGAGTATCAGAGGCACTCCCATCTCCAGCATCTGTACGCTGAAATAGAGATTTCGCTCAAGGTTGGAAGCGTCAACAATATTAACGATAAGATCAGCCTCACCTGAGAGGAGATAGTCACGGGTCACCTTTTCATCAAGAGAGGAAGCATCTAGTGAGTAGATACCTGGTAGATCGACAGCATTGACCTCCTCACTGTCAATAGTGAACTGGCCCTCTTTTCTATCTACTGTGACGCCTGGCCAATTACCCGTTCGCTGGCGAATACCTGTCAAGATATTAAAGAGCGCCGTTTTACCGCAATTGGGATTACCCGCAAGAGCGATGGTCAAACGGTTTTGCATTGATGGGTCTTTAGGTACTTCGATATCATGACAGGTCACGCTATTTTACCTATCAATCTTTTTGCTGCGGTAACATCTGCAACTTCTCCGCCACTCCAGCTCCAAGGGCAATCCGGGTACCCTGGCAAGCAACCACCACACCACCGCCTCTGCGCTGTAGTAGCTCGATATCCGAACCAACCCGCAGACCGAGACTAAGAAGGCGGTGAATCAGATGTCTCCCTCCCAATACCTGTTTGATACAGGCGTGACTACCAACCGGCAATCCGGACAATGGGATCAGTTTGTCAGAGAGAGATGATTCCAAAATCAATTTTCCAATCGGCTTACGATACTTAAATGTTAATGATTCTCATTAAAACAGGGATTGCCTTCCCTTGCAACGCTCTATTACAGGATATTACTATCATGCCTTTCGCAATAGATCGACCCGGTGAGGCTTGAGAAAATGAGCGCCATCCTCACCCAGATGAAGTAGAAAAGCGTTTTTGATCTGCTCATAGCGTATTGCATCGATCTCCAGCTGGGTATGAGTTACCTTGAGGAAACGGGATTCAAACATCTCCCAGGAGTCATAACAACCAGGTACATTCAAAAAAATTTGCTCTTGCAGTGTCATATTGCTGCTGTCAGCCAGTGACTGTATCGCAGAGAAGGCAAGCTCCCGAACCTCTTTCTCATCGTGAATCAGGCTCATCAGCGCATTAAATTCACCCTGGTAGACCGGTTCTGAGAAATAGGCGTAGCCGCCAGGCTTGATAACCCGAGCGATTTCCGCCATCGCCTGTACCATCAAATCTGGCGGCACATGATGCAGTGATTTCAGCATCCAAACGATATCAATACTGGCGTCAGCTTCATTGATCGATTGAGCACCTTCGAGCCGGAAACTGACTTTCGGTTGCGACTCGAGAAGATTCTTTTGATGCTGAACGGCATCTACTTCTGTCGCAATAAATTCACAATCTGGGTACCGACGAGCCAGCTCTCGAGTTGTTCTGGCGGCTCCACACCCCAACTCCAGCACCCGCATACCCTTTTCGAAGGGTAACAATTGCTCCATGAGCATGATTTCCTGACCTGATATATACGCCTCAGGCTTATCAAGAACCATTTGATTTGCTGACATTTTATAACTTCTCCATTATCCTGACCACACACATACTCTACAGGTTTCTCTATTGTGCTGCCCGATAGGATAGTTAACTGGAGGGTAAATTTGTCAGCTAAAGGTTCAAATGTTACAAACAAACAATTTGATTTTGCTAGGACTACTCTGGCTAAGCTATTTTCTAATCCACTCATTATTGGCATCACTCTGGCTGAAACAGTGGGTAGCCTATCGCTATCCTGGGCTAACCCCGTGGCATCGCATTATTTTCAATGCCCTTGCGGGACTACTATTCCTGCCACTGTTAGCCCAGCTCTGGTGGTCAAGCTCCGAACCTCTCTGGAGTTGGCAAGGTTCAATGGCTTGGCTGGCCTATACCCTGATGCTGCTGGCCTGCCTCGGTTTTGTCTGGTCACTCCGCTACTATGACGGAAACGAATTTCTAGGCTTTCGTCAACTGCAGAAACATCAGCAGGAAGTGTATGACCAAGAGCAACTACACATCTCCCCCATGCACCGATTTGTGCGCCACCCTTGGTACAGCCTTGGACTGGTGCTTGTCTGGACTCAGGACATGGACCCAGCCCGACTGCTTTCAGCCCTTCTCATTACCCTTTACCTGATCGTCGGTTCCCGCCTGGAAGAGAACAAGCTGATCACCTTCCATGGCGATATCTACTTGGCCTACCAAAAGCGAGTGCCTAGCCTAATACCCAATCCCTGGCGCTTTCTGTCACAACAACAGGCGCAGCAACTGCAACAACATCACGATTATTGATTTGGATTCCAGAAATTGCCCTGACTGTAGGGGCCTGGGCCATATCCATAGCCGGGATACATCTGAGGCATCATACCCCTCTGTCCAGCACCAGGAGGATACATCTGAGGTGCCATGCCACCCTGTCCACCACCGGGATTCATGCAGTTTCTTGGAGCTCCACATCCTCTGCCATAACCCGGTCCTGGTCCCATTCCCATGTGGCGCTGATGCATGGCGTGACAGGCAGCACGCTCCTCATCCGTCATTCCTTTAATAACCTCTTGTTGTTTCGCCCATTCCTCTTCCATTGCTTGACGACGTGCCACCCATGGTGGTGTTTCAGGCATCTCGATACCTCTCTCCTGGGCCTGTGCACGCATCTCTTGGTAGCGCTCCTGTCGATAGGCATCACGCTCCTCCTGACTCATCGACATCATTTTCTGATGATGAGCTTGGCGTTCTTCCATACTCGGCATAAATGCCTCCCTACGAGACGAAAGCCAAGGTGGACGTTCCGGTAACATTACCCCAACCTCTTCAGCTCTACGCTTTAAGGATTGGTAGTGCTCATCCTGTTTCTTCCAACGATCAACTACTTCGGCATCCTCCGCACTCGTCTCAGGTGCGGCTAGCCCATCCTCTTTAGGCTCACTGTTTTCGGTAGTATTCGCTGCTTGCTGTGTACCCTCCTCCGCCACTGATGTTTTATCAATTGCCACTTCAGCCACCTCTAATGACATGCCGCTCCGCATTCCCTTCTCAGGCGAGGCGCTAACTGACTCTTCAGCAATAAGGCTAGCGCTGAACGGCAATAGTGATGCCACTATCATAGCCATGAGTTTTTTCTGAAACATAATTTGGTCTCCTTCGATAATATAGTTATGGATTTATTGTTGTCGTAGCTTGCCAGTATGGTTCATCCGGGATCGTTATTCAGATGCGGTGAGTCCATCCTTCTGTCTGTATACAACACTGCTATACCACACTTCAACCTAAAAAGATCAGTTGGACAGCGTGAAGAGTGCGCTTGTGGTGGTGCAGGGCAAGACGCAACGACGCGGAATAGCCCGCTATTCCAAGGAGTTGCAACGCCGCCATGTGCCGCCACAAGCGTGCTATTCACGCTGTAGCGTGATTCACGATTGTTACGGACGTTGAAGCAAGAAGCCTCGCCCAAAGCAACTTGTTGCGCCGGGCGGGGAGTAGTCACGGCCAAAGCAAGTGCTCATTCAGCGAAACACTTCGTACTTAGCTAAGGAGCAAGGAGATGTATAAGTGGTTAATACTATTCATATGCGACCAGGTATTCTGCACTAATGCCTAGTGTGGTGCTTCGGCCTGTTGCGCTTCGTTTTTCTTATTCTGGGCCTTCAGTGTAGCAACCTTCTCTGCAAGCTCAGCAAGCAAACCATCCATACCCTTGGTTTTTTCCAGGTTTCGAAAAGAGGTACGGTAGTTACTTACAAGGCTGACACCATCCACCGCCACATCATACACATACCAGTCATCATTTCGATATCTCAACTTATAACTCACCGGCAACTCCTTATTCCCCCCAACGACAAAGGTCTGGACATTCGCCAACTTACCCTTTACGCGCTCACGTCCCATGCGGACAGTTTGATTATTATAGCTATCCATGGCTGAGAAATAGGTCTGCTCGAGTAGTTCACGAAACAGGGTGACAAACTGCTTTCGCTGATTTTCGGTGGCTTTTCTCCAGCTCGAAGCAAGAATCACCTGAGACATCGATTCATAGTCAAACTGTTTACGTACTACGGATTTCACCTGTTCCCTGCGCTGGGTTTTATCGAGTTTTTGATTCTTGAGAATATCCAGAACATGGTCAACCGTCTCCTTGATCCGCTCCGATGGAGTCACATCCACTGCAGCCTGAAGGCTATTGGTAAATGTTAAGGACAGAAATAATATGCTGAGTAATCTGATCATGGCTCCATTTTTCCAAAATTTATTGATTGTAGTTAAGACAACAGATGACACTGACATCCTCGCTGCCCTAAAGAACGGCGATTCCTACAGTGCTCAAACGTGGCATTAATCCACGCTTGAGTCGCATCGGTGGGTTCCTGCCTAGATCATACAAGGAAAGGCCGGACTTGAAAAAGCCAGTCTGGAAAAATGTGTTGTCGTCACCCTCGTACTTTGCCTCTTCATCCGGTGGTGTAGTGCACCTATTAGCATCATCAAACACCCTGTTAGCAAATAACATAGAGACCTGTGCTGTCCACGCTATTCATCCCCACCCTGAACGACAGAGCTTTTCTCGCAGTTAGGTAAAGGGGCTCTGTCTACCTGTTTGGACTTCTGATTTGAGGGTGTCTCTGAAGAAATCACCTGTTTGGACTCCTGGTTTAAGGGTGTCTCTGAAGAAATCGCCTGTTTGGACTCCTGGTTTGAGGGTGTCTCTGAAGAGATTAAATCATCAACTAAATAGTCTCCGATATCCCAACAGATGCCTATTCGCCGTGGCCCTTTATCAGAGGTATCTATCACATAGTGACTGTATTGCAGCAGGTGCTTCTCACCCCCATTGGGCAACTTGAAACGATAGCTTATTTTGCTGATCGACTGATTTTCATCGTGAAATAAGGACTTTACTAACTCCTGGTCCTCTTCGTTCACTTGCTTAATAAACTCCTCAAAGTTGGGAGAAACGCTCTTTTTCTCTAACCCCGCCATCTCATGCATGCCATCGTCCCAGACAAACTCACCTTCCTTCGAATACCAGGACCAGGTTGCACCCGGTAATAACTCATTGATGAAGTCTATCTGTTGGCGCAGAGTTCTAGCACGAGAACGGTAACGTTTTGCCTTGTGCTTGATGTGCTGCATCTTTTGCTTGAGTACCTCCTCTCGATAACGTAACCGTTTGAGTGAGCGATGGGTCTTGCTACGGTGACGCTCTAAATCTTGCTTGGCACGCCTATTGACAATCCATATCAACAAGAGACTCCAGGCAGCCACTAGTAATCCCCAGAGCAAAAACATAAGGAATCCCGACTTCTTGGGCTCGGCACCTGTTACTTCTGGCCAGTTTTTCCAGATTTCATGCAGTTCATCATCGCTGAGCCGATCCATCGCCTTTTGCAGCAGACTATGTAGAACAGGATTTGTAGAATGAGTAGCCAATGCCACATCAAGAGTCAAATCAAGAGAGGGATGCTCATGCAGTCCTTTACCTACTCCCCTACTGAGCAAATAGTTAACACTTGCCGCATCTCCCAGAAAAACCTGCGCCTTGTCGTCCTGTACAAGCTTCAAACCTTGCTCAATATTTGCGGCAGATTGGGTGTGCAGTCCAGACATATAGTATGGCAATATCTCTTCCCAGATAGAACCGGCAAGAACCACGACATCCATCCCTTCCATATTGGCAAGTCCCTGGCTAGTTAACTCTCCCTTTGAGTAAAAGGCAGCTGGCAAATTAAGGTAAGGACGGGAAAAATGCAGGTCATGGGAAGCGGCAGAGGTATAAACTGCTGCGCCGATGAAATCGACTTCTCCCTCCCGTAAAGCTTCGACCAAGCTGCGTTGATCAGGAAATTGCATAAGATCCAAGTACAAACCTAGCTTACTGGCCAATGCGCGCAGATAATCTGGTGCTAGGCCCATCGATTGGCCGCCCTCAAAAAAGAGGATAGGTGGCGTCATTTCCACCACACCTACCTTCAAATTCTGTCGACCATCCAACCACTCTTTTTCAGCCAAACTAAAACGTGATGCCTGTGCGAATACCTGGCTGGCAAACAGCATCCACAGTAAGCTCAAGCCAAGCTTCCTCATTAACATTTTTGATTCCCCCTGAATCAACCTATAAATATCAGTTAACCGCCTTATTATAATCAGCAGACTCTTGATTTTAAAGAAAATTACCTCAATGACCATGGCACCTATTGGGTGAATTACGCTAAGCATGAAGGCACACTTGTGGTGACATGTGAATGTGCAGGAGCGGCCCTTGCCTTGCCCTACACCCCCACAAGCGCACTCTTCACGCCGTTCAACTGATCTTTTTAGGTTCAAATACCATGACCTTGCTGGCAGCACTATTTCATGAACAGCAGCTCCTGCCAAGATGGGTATGTGGCGAAATGAGATTTAACTCTCTCCTCGAAGATGGTTAATACTCCCGTCTCAGCACCCTTTCAAGAAGCTTGGCGCAAATCGTACAATAGTGGTACATACCCCTTGAATAAGTAGGCCAAAGCATATGCTAACTTTACTAACAAACCAGGATCACATTTGAAAACAAAGAGTTACCTTCATTCCTGGCATTTTCGCATGGCTCGACAAGTGATTCATTCCGGAGGCGTCATTGCCTATCCTACCGAAGCTGTCTTTGGTCTTGGGTGCCACCCTCTGGACGGGAGTGCTATTGCCCGATTACTGATGCTAAAACAGCGCCCCATGCACAAAGGCCTGATTCTGATTGCCGACAAGTTTGAACGCCTACGCCCCTATCTTGCTGACCTCCCATCCTCTGTTGTACAGCGTATGCTGCAAAGCTGGCCGGGACCTACGACCTGGCTGGCACCAGCAGCAGAAAATATCCCTCGCTGGCTAACTGGTCGGCATGCTACGCTGGCGATAAGAGTTACCGGCCATCCACTGGCCGCCAACCTCTGTCGTGTCTCACAAACCCCTCTGGTATCTACTAGTGCCAATCTCAGCCAGCGGCAACCGGCCAGAACAGCACTACAAGTTCGCCTACGCTGTGGTGGGGGGGTAGACCTTGTGCTGCATGGCGAGACTGGGGGG
>JARRQF010000233.1:0-6080 GCA_037382065.1 Candidatus Thiodiazotropha sp.
TTCAGCTAGCGTTTTTGAGACTTCTGCCTCACTAAGACCGAAGAGAAAGAAGTTCTCTGCGCCCACCTGCTCACGAATCTCTACATTGGCACCATCAAGCGTTCCGATGGTCAGTGCGCCGTTAAATGAGAATTTCATATTCCCTGTTCCTGATGCCTCTTTACCAGCCGTCGAAATTTGCTCTGAGAGGTCTGCGGCTGGGTATATTGGTTCGGCATTCTTGACGTTGAAGTCCGGCATGAAAACAATTCGGATGCGCCCATCGATCTCTGGGTCGTTATTGATTACCTCACCTATCGAGTTGATCAGTTTGATCATGAGTTTGGCCATCCGATAGCCAGGTGCCGCCTTGCCACCAAAGATGAAGGTGCGCGCTGGAATATTCAGGTCAGGCTCGTGCTTGAGACGATGGTAGAGTGTAATGATGTGCAATGCGTTGAGGTGTTGGCGTTTGTACTCATGGATTCGCTTGACCTGAACATCGAACAGAGAATGGGGGTTGACAATGATACCGGTCTGTTTACGGATACGTTCGGCCAGGTAAGTTTTGGCATTTAACTTTGCTTGCATCCATTTTTCCTGAAAGCCTGCGTCATCTGCCAGTGGTTCAAGTTTTTTCAGGCTATTCATATCCTTGGCCCACTCTTCGCCTGCAAGTTCGGTCATGATTAGGTTTAGGCCAGTATTATTCAGCTGAACAAAACGCCTTGGGGTTATGCCATTAGTGATGTTGTGAAATTTTTCCGGCCACATTTCATGGAAGTCTCTGAGTATGGTGCTTTTGACTAGTTCTGAATGCATAGCGGCAACACCATTCACAGCAAAACTGCCCACAGTGGCTAGGTTGGCCATACGCACAGTGCGTACTTTGCCCTCACCGATAATTGACATGCGTGTGATACGTGCATCATTGGCAAGAAAATGGGTGCGTGCCTGGTCGAGGAAGTGATTATTTATCTCATAGATAATTTCAAGGTGGCGTGGCAGCAGACGCCCAAACAGATCAACAGGCCAAGTCTCCAGCGCTTCGGGTAGCAAGGTGTGATTGGTGTAGGCGAAGGTATTGCGTGTGATCTCCCAAGCAGGGCCCCATTCCAGGTCGTGCTCATCAATCAATAGCCGCATTAACTCAGGTATGGCTATCGCGGGATGTGTATCATTAAGTTGCGCAGTGAATTTCTCGTGGAAGCTGTCTAGATTTTCTGAGTGTTTTTGATGGATACGGAGCATGTCTTGCAGCGAGCAGGAGACAAAAAAATACTGCTGTTTGAGGCGCAGTTCCTTCCCTACTGCCGGTTCATCGTTAGGGTAGAGCACCTTAGTAATGTTTTCGGCAGCAACTTTTGCATCGACTGCGCCATAGTAATCGCCCTGGTTAAAGCTCTGGAAGTTAAACGATTGTGGCGCCTGAGAGCGCCAAAGTCGTAGCAGATTGACGTTGCCAACAGCGAAACCGAGAATTGGAGTGTCGTAGGCAACCCCGTCAACGACCAGGTCGGGAATCCAGCGTACCTTTAATATGCCATGTTGGTCGGTATATTGTTCTGTGTGCCCTCCCAGTTTGACTGGAAAACGTAGTTTGGGTCGAGGCAGTTCCCATGGGTTACCATTACGTAGCCAGAGATCCGAGATCTCCACCTGCCAACCGTCACTAATCTCCTGGTCGAAGATGCCAAACTCGTAGCGGATGCCGTAGCCAATGGCTGGTACCTGGAGCGTTGCCAAAGAATCGAGATAGCAGGCAGCCAACCTGCCAAGGCCGCCATTCCCTAGGCCTGGCTCTTCCTCCTCCTCCAGGATCGCATCGAAGTCCAGCTCTAGCTCTTCGGCTGCTTGTCGGGCAATATCGAGAATACCCAGATTATTGAGATTGTTAGCCAGGTGAGGGCCGAGCAGAAACTCTGCCGAGAGATAGCAGACAGTACGGGCATTGGTGTCCTTATATACCTTGGCCGTCTTCACCCAGCGCTCAAGCATGCGGTCACGTACGGTATAGGAGGCCGCCATGTAGAAGTCATGATTGGTAGCAGCATGTTGAGGTCGGCCGAGAGAAAAGAATAAGTTTTCTTGGAACGCTCTTTTCAAGGATTCAAGACTCAAACCGGTGCGAATACTTTCGCTCTCAATGTAGGCTCTATTTTTTTCATTCATGTCTAGGGTTCCTAAATAACTTGGACATGCTGGGTCCATCTCTGATTATTGTTAAATCGGCCAAGTCCAATCGGCCACATCAGGCTTATCTACGCCGTGTTCATAGGCATATTGACGACATTCAATCTGCATTTCACGCAGTTTCTCTTTCACATGGGCACCAGCGACCTGCAGTCGAGGTACCCGATTGATGACATCAATGCTCAGGCTGAAGCGATCGATCTCGTTACTAATGGCTAACTCCAGGGGGGTGTTGATATTCCCCTTCTCTTTGTAGCCGCGCACATGCAGATTGCGGTGATTGGTGCGTCGGTAGGCAAGACGATGGATTAGCCAGGGATAACCGTGAAAATTGAAGATGATCGGCTTGTCCTTGGTAAAGAGGCTGTCAAAATCATTGTCAGAAAGACCGTGAGGATGCTCCCCTGCTGGTTGCATGCGAAATAGGTCGACCACATTGATAAACCGGATCTTAAGATCCTTGAAATTTTCGCGCAATAATGCAGTAGCAGCCAGCGCTTCTTTTGTCGGTACATCACCGCATCCTGCCATCACAACATCCGGCTCGCTGCCTTGGTCGTTACTGGCCCATTCCCAGATCCCCAGGCCTTTGGTGCAGTGCTTGATCGCGGCATCCATATCCATATACTGAAGATGGTTCTGCTTGTCGCAGACAATCACATTAATGTTATCGTGGCTACGCAGACAGTGATCAGCGGTAGAGAGGAGAGTGTTGACATCGGGTGGCAGGTAGATTCGGGTTACTTCCGGATTCTTATTCACAACCACATCGAGAAAGCCGGGATCCTGGTGTGTGAATCCGTTATGGTCCTGACGCCAAACGGTTGAAGTGATGAGCAGATTGATGGAAGAGACCGGCTGACGCCATGGAATCTCCTCACAGATGGCAAGCCACTTGGCGTGTTGGTTGTACATTGAATCAATGACGTGCACAAAAGCTTCATAGGTGGCGAAAAAACCATGACGGCCAGTCAGTACATATCCCTCGTACCAACCCTCTAATGTATGTTCCGATAACATTTCCAAAACGCGTCCGTTTGGAGAGAGTTCGCCTCCATCTTCGTCGACCGGAAGATAATCCATTAGCCAAAGCTTTTTGCTCACTTCATATATAGCATCAAGTTTATTGGAGGTGTTCTCGTCAGGGCCGAAGACGCGGAAATTATCCATGTTATCGCGCATTACATCGCGCAGTAGCGCACCAAGTGGCTTGGTGTTCATTGTACTAGTCTGCCCCGGTTTGTGAACAGCAGCTGCATAATCACGGAAGTCGGGTATGCGCAGTTCTCGGCGCAGTAGTCCACCATTGGCATGTGGATTGGCGCTCATCCGTTTTATGCCTGTGGGTGACAATGCGCGAAGTGATTCGATCAGGCGACCGTTTTGATCGAATAACTCTTCGGGGCGGTAGCTCTTCATCCATGCTTCAAGCTGGCGTAGGTGCTCCGGATTCTCATGCATGCCGCCAATGGGGACTTGGTGTGAACGCCAGTATCCCTCAACCTGATGGTCATCGACCTGTTTGGGTCCGGTCCACCCCTTGGGCGTGCGCAGTACAATCATTGGCCAATAGACACGAGTCGCTTTGCCGGTTGTTCGCGCTTCACTCTGAATGGCGCGGATATCTGAGAGACATCGATCCATTGTCGAAGCCATCTTTTGGTGGAGGATCAAGGGATCATCACCTTCAACAAAATGGGGTACCCAGCCATATCCCTGCAATAGATTTTCGAGTTCTTCGTGTGGGATGCGCGAGAGCAGAGTGGGGTTGTTTATTTTATAACCATTAAGGTGGAGTATAGGGAGTACTGCACCATCACGAATCGGGTTTAAGAATTTGCTCGAATGCCAGGAGGTGGCTAAAGGTCCTGTTTCTGCTTCGCCATCACCGACAACCGCAGCTACCACAAGATCGGGGTTGTCAAAAGCCGCGCCATGGGCATGGGAGAGGCTATAGCCAAGCTCCCCGCCTTCATGGATTGATCCAGGGGTTTCAGGAGTGCAGTGGCTGCCAATACCACCGGGGAAGGAGAACTGTTTAAAGAAATGGGCCATGCCCTCCTCATCCTGACTTTTCTCAGGATAGATTTCTGAGTATGTTCCCTCCAGATAGACCGGTGCCAATACGCCGGGAGCACCATGACCGGGTCCCGCCATGAAGATGGCATTCAGATTCTTTTCGACAATGAGTCTGTTAAGGTGAACATAGACGAAGGAGAGACCCGGACTGGCGCCCCAATGGCCAAGCAGCCGGTTTTTAATGTGCTCGGGTTGGAGCGGCTCGCGCAGTAGTGGGTTGTGCCGAAGGTAGATCATGCCGACCGCCAGATAGTTACAGGCGCGCCAATAGGCATCAATACGTGCCAGTTGATCGGAATCCAATGAGTTATTGAAAGATTGTTCTGACATGGTACCACCTTGCTGATATAGCTCTATTGATGATGTTTTATGTGTCATGTGGCGTGATTAGAAATATTGAATTCTTTAGTCAGGAGGTCACGGGTCTGGCGCGCAATCGATAGCTCCTCATTGGTGGGGATGACCAATATTGCGGTATCGCTCCCAGGCCGTTCTATCGCTGATATCTCATTACTTTTGGCAGAAATATTGCGCTGATTGTCAATCTCGATGCCCAGGTGATCTAATCTCTCCGTGGTTGCAGCACGAACCATAGCGCTGTGCTCGCCGATTCCACCACTGAATATGAGCGCATCGAGTCCACCTAGCGCGGCTAAGTAAGCTCCTATGTATTTACGCAGACGATAGGTCATGATCTCGACAGCAAGTTTCGCATCGGCGTCACCTTGTAATGCACGTGCTTCGATTTCGCGAAGGTCCGCGCATCCCGCAATCCCCTTTAGTCCACTTGATTGATTGAGAAGCTGCTCGGTTTCCTCCCAAGACCAGCCCTGCCGAACAAGGTAGTGGCATATAGCAGGGTCGATGTCGCCACAACGGGTACCCATCACAAGTCCTTCGAGCGGCGTCATACCCATAGAGGTGTCGATGCAACGCCCATATTCGATAGCTGCCGCACTGGCACCATTGCCAAGATGGAGAGTGATTAGGCGTAAAGATTCAATAGGTCTATCCAGCCAAGTCGCTGCGGTCTCTGCGATAAACTGATGGGAGGTTCCATGAAAGCCGTAGCGGCGTACTCTATGTTTGTGATAGATCTTTGTGGGGATGGCATAACGATAGGCATAGGATGGGATTGAGTGGTGAAAAGCGGTATCGAAAACGGCGATTTGGGGTGCATTTGGTGCCAGCTCAGTGGTCACACGGATGCCTATCAGATTGGCTGGGTTATGTAGAGGGGCTAGTGGTTCTAGGTTCTCTATAGCTTCTATGACTTCTGCATCAATGAGCACTGGTGAGGAAAATCGTTCGCCTCCATGGACCACCCGATGGCCGATGGCATCGATACCATTACCATGGAAAAGTATGCCATTAGCGGTTAACACTTCCACGATCCAGTCCAGCGCGGCACGGTGATCCTTGACGCTACGCATACCGCTCCCATAACTCTCCTTGCCTTCATGCCATGTTAGGTGATCGAATTTTGCCTCGGGGGAGCCGATGCGTTCCAGCAATCCTGTGGCAACGAAACGCTCATCACTCATATCAAATAGGCGATATTTAATTGAGGAGCTGCCAGCATTAATAACCAGTATTCGCATGCACTCCTCCCAGGTCAGTGGTTGCTAACGCTAGTGTGGTGCTTCATACAAATTGACGATGATAGAAGCCTGCTCAGGCCAGGAGACAAGGCGCCATGCGCAGGGAATGGCTCGCCCTTTTCAAGCATTGCAACGCAGTATCCTGGCCTGAGCAGGCTTCCCTTCGGGCGAGACGCTAAGCGGTCATCCGCATTGTTGCGCGCCTTGGAAAGGGAGAAGCCATTCCCG
>JARRQF010000234.1:0-6074 GCA_037382065.1 Candidatus Thiodiazotropha sp.
GTGGCGGCGCATGGCGGCGTTGCAACTCCTTGGAATAGCGGGCTATTCCGCGTCGTTGCGTCTTGCCCTGCATCACCACAAGCGCACCCTTCACGCTGTCCAACTGATCTTTTTAGGTTGAAAAGGGCGAGCCATTCCCTGCGCATTGCGCCTTGTCTCCTGGCCTGAGCAGGCTTCTATCATCGTCAATTTGTAGAAGCACCACACTAGCTTTCGTGCTGCTTGCATAGAACCTCCAGTCTCTGCAGTTCTTTCTGGCTAAACCCAGCATCAAGTCTTGCCTGATGATGTAGTGGACAGTGTATCTCACCACTAAGATAGCTCTGTATCAGATCAAAATAGGTCTCTTCCGGGTCCAGGCCACGCTGCAAACAGAGATAGCTAAACCAATGACTGCCAAACTTCACATGCCCCACCTCTTCACGCAGAATGACCTCCAATGCTTGAACCGTCTGGTGATCATTAATCGATTGAAACCGCTGCATAATACCGGGAGTTACATCCAACCCTCTGGCCTCCAACATGCGCGGCACCAGCGCCATTCTCACTAAAGGGTCGTTGGCGGTGCGCATCGCCATTTCCCACAGACCGTTATGTCCTGGAAAATCGCCATAATCAATACCGCCTGCCTGCAATCTTTTCCGCAGCAGACAAAAATGTTCAACCTCCTCTCGTGCCACTTGAATCCAGTCGTTATAGAAGTAAGGGGGCAAATCGGGGAAGCGTTGTACCGCATCCCAAGCTAGATTGATCGCATTGAATTCAATATGCGTAATGGCATGGATCATGGCCAATCGCCCCTCCTCACTCCCCAACCGACGCCTGGGCAGGTGGTTGGGTGACACCAGCTCTGGCCGTTCAGGATGCCCAGCCAGGGTAATATGATCAGCGGGGGTCCAGCCGCTGAGGAGCAGTTCCCCCTTTTCCCAGGCTCTGGCGACCTGCTCTGTCATAGCCAGCTTTTGATCAACGGAATCGCATAGCAGACAGGCTCTGGCTGCCTGATAGAGAGAATGGGCTTCGCTCATATCAACCTCTGAGTCCAATCACCAGATCCATCACATTCGTGCCGGTCGGACCTGTCGTGATCAGATCACCGCTGGCCTCAAGCAGTTCTCCCGAATTCGCCATGGTCAGGCAATGCACAGCTTCGAACCCCTCCTGTTCACCACGACTGATCGTATAACCATCTACGATCGCCCCTGCATCCTCTGTCGGGCCATCACTGCCATCTGTCCCAGCAGAGAGTAGATAACAATTCTGGGATCCTGCCAATACACTGGCGGCGGCCAGAGCAAGATGCTGATTACGCCCTCCCCGTCCAGGATCGGCGGGTAGATTTACGGTAGTTTCGCCCCCCCAAACGATGATGCCAGGCGCAGCCTCAATCAGGCGACCAGCCAAAGCATGCCCAACTTCAGCTGCCTCACCTTGCAGAAACTCCTGCTCCAGAGTTACGGTATAGCCCAATGCCTTGGCTTTTTCCGCCGCCGCCAATTTGGCAGACGCCAAATTGGCGATAATATGACACTTAGGAGGATTACCAGATACAACCCTGGTCGATCTCAGTCGCAATCCAGGCTCAAGTTTCTCATTCAGCCAATCCGGCAATGTCAGTGTTGAAATCTGCTCTTGCAGCGCTGTTTCAGGCACCAGCAGACCGGAGCCAATCGCCGAAGGAAGATCTCCCGGCACATCGGAGATCGCCAGTAGATGGACCTCTCGCTCTCCCAACCAAGAGAGCAACCCTCCCCCTTTTATTTGTGAAAGTCCTTTTCGCACCCAGTTCATTGGTACGATATCGAGCCCACTGCCCAATAACCACTTATTGGCGCGAGCTAAAAACGGCAAATCAACACCTTCAATCGGAAGCTCCACCAGACTCGAAGCTCCACCGGAAATCAGGACTAACAGAGGCAACTGATCAACATCGGAGAGAAAGCCTAACAAACGTTGACCAGCCTGTAGACTCGCAGCATCAGGTACGGGATGAGCCGCTTCAATAGCCTCCCAACCAAAATCGTGACAGACATTGAAATCAATATGCCCACCTTTTGAAATAATCAATCCTTGTCGAATCCGCTCACCTAAACAATCATGAGCCCCCATTGCCATCGACTGAGCAGCTTTACCAATAGCAATCAGTCGAACCTGCTGTTCGATTGGGTTCTTTTTTAACCACGCCGAAACCGCAGATCGCCCCTCAACCCTGGCCAGGGCCGCTTGGTAGATTTGTAGTAGTGTTTGTCTTTGCTGCATTAAATCTTCCTACCATCAGGTTGTATCAGAGATGAATCATGCTCAATTTTATAATATCTAGAATGTATCAGGATTTATGCCACGGAACAGATATACTGAGTTACACTGTCATGTGTTTTTTCATATCTCGCTAGGAGCAGAGCGTTGGGAAGCATTCAGCTACGTCGAAACTTCAGTCGTAACATACTGATTCGAATGATACTCCTATCCGCAGTAGTCGCAGCGCTGATGGCATGGAAGTATGATTTTATCAATCAGGTCTACTTTCGCGACCAGTTGACCAGCACTGGACTGATCATTAATGGTGCTATTGTGGGGCTATTCACCATCGGCATCCTGCGCATGATTGCCATCTTCTTCCACTATGTCTCGCAAGAGAATGCGCTGATCCGTTTTCTACATAACCTGCAAGAAGGCGAAGCTGACCCCCTGAATCACATTCACAAACGGGCCATTATCGCGAATCGCTATCGCACCATGCAGAGCCTTAACAAGGCGAACTGCCCGATCAATCACGGTGCTTTGGCCGCAACTCTGGTCGCTAGTGAAAGTACCCGCAACAGCCTTCCCAAGTTCATTAATAACATCCTGATATTGACTGGCGTCTTTGGCACCATCGTCTCTCTGTCAATCGCTCTGATTGGTGCCTCCGACCTGCTGGCCAGCGCGGTTAATGTAGATGGCATGGGTATGGTGGTACATGGCATGTCCACCGCTCTCTCCACCACCATCACAGCCATTATCTGTTATATTTTCTTCGGTTATTTTCACCTTAAGCTGAGCGATGTTCAAACCAATCTAATCAGTGCCGTGGAACAGATCACTATCAATGAGTTGATCCCAAGGTTTCAGGTCCAGACAGACAGCGCATTGTATGAGTTCACTGGCTTAGTACGTTCACTTCAGGAGCTGGTTAATCAGATGAGCCAATCCCAAGAGAGCTTTCAGGCGATTGAGCAGCGCGTCTTGGCCTCCCTCGAAGAGCATGAAGAGAAGAGTGAGGCCATGCACGCCAATCTTACAGAGATCAAACAGATACTGAAGCAGGGCTTCCGCCTGCGTGAGGATGATTGATCCGTATGGACGACGGCTTCATCGACCTACGGCTCAATAACCACGATGGCCAGGGCGAGGATAGCTTCTGGCCCTCATTCACCGACATCATGACGGTTATTGTCATGATCTTTATGCTGGCTATGGTCATTCTGCTGGTGCGAAACATGGAGTTATTAAGCCAATTACGTAGCACCATGGAGGCAGAACAGCAGGCGATGGAACTGGTTCGCAGCACAGATGAAGAGAATGAAACCCTTGAAGAGCGCTTAATCGCCCGCGAAAATGAGCTGACCATGATGCGTATGCAGATGATGCAGATGCGCGAACGCTCTGAAGAGCAGGAGGGAGCCATCTCCAACCAACGTATTCAGATCAGCAAGCTCAACCAGGAGCGCAACCGACTCAATAACCAGGTAGATCGTCTCACTCAAGAGGGTAACCGACTGCAAAACAGGCTTAACGAAGCCAATCGCAACATTAAAAACCTGACTTCCGACCTGCAACAGGCCAATACCCGGCAGACTGAAACTCTGAATGACCTGAGTCAGCTACAACAATCGATGGCCAGTAAAGATGAGGAACTCATCCAGGCCCTGACACGCAACCAGGAGCGTGATGCGCAAATTACTAACCTGAAAAAGAACTACTCTGATCTCAAAATCCAGTACAACAAACTACTCCGACCTGCACGTACAGCCAAGGGTAAAACAGTGATAGAGGTACGCTATACCAAGCAAGGAAAATCGACACGTATCCAGTACAAGGGGCCAACAGACAACGCCTTCACGATAATGTCTCGGGACAAACTTGAACAGAAGCTGACGCGCATGAAGCAAAGACATAATAAACTCTACATCAAAGTTATCATTCCCAAGCAAAGCGGCCTCTCATATAACGAAGCCTGGAGCTTCACCAACCATCTGCACCGCAATTATGACTATTATTACCAGGAAGAGGCGCAAAAAGAGCGTATCATCGAATAAAGGCATCAGTGGGAATTAACGACGAAACAGAGAGTCAAAATTCTAGGGATTGGAGATTGGAAGTGAAACAAGACATGAACAGACGAATATTACTCTTACTTTTTATCTTGGTGGTGAGCACACTACTAGGCGCTTGCAGTTCAACGATTCCCCAGGCAATCCGTACCCCGGTGGATAGCGATATACGGGTCGACGAGGTTCAACAAACCTCAGAACAATTCAAAGAATCCAGAGTCCGTTGGGGAGGTGAAATCATCTCGGTAGAAAACCTGGCGGATGAAACACATATCGAAATACTCGCTCAGCGCTTGGATAAATCGGGTAAGCCAATCAGTAGCCGTCGAAGCCAGGGGCGTTTCATTGCCCGCATTGCAGGCTTTCTTGAGCCACAAGATTTCCCAAAAGACCAAAGAATTACCGTAGTGGGCCAAATTGAAGATGTCATCGAAAAACCAGTTGGCAATTACCCATACACCTATCCTCGGGTTCTGGTGGAGAGCTACTATCTCTGGCCTGAACAGAGCGCCACTCCCCAACCATACTTCTATGATCCATACTATGATCCCATGCTCTTCCCGTATTGGCGAAGATATCCTTATTACTATTAAGATATCTCTGGGGCCAGCTCATGATTTCATCTTCTGCGCTACCTGATTGCGCAGATAGGCTGGCAGCACCTGTTCCGCAGGAACCGCCATTCCGGCACGAAAACTCTCAACGGCAAGATATGCAATATCTCGGGCACTGCAATAGATTTCTGCTTTATATCCAAGCAGAGCTTCACCAAGACGCTCCCCCAAACGACGGCCATAACAACCCCAGCCAGAGCCTACACCATACCATTCTTGATCCAGAGGCAAACTGACCTGCTCAACATTGGCAACCTGTTCGGGCAAAACCTGCTTAACCAGACCATCTTCTCCTGCCCGATAGGCCGCCCAGTAGAGCTCTCCCATCCTGGCATCAAAGGCCGGCAGAAGATTCCGCTCTCCCTTTTCACGATAACCGCGTTGCGCCAGTGCCGCCAAGGTTGAAACTGGCACTACAGGACACTCGGCAGCAAAGGCCGCCCCCTGAATCACGCCCGTTGCAATCCTTACCCCAGTAAAGGAACCGGGGCCCCGCCCGAAGGCCATAGCATCCAGTTGCTTAGGCTTGAGATCGGCATTGGCTAGGAGCTCTTCCATCATGCTGAGGATCAGCTCACTATGACCGCGAGGTTTGATTTCATAGCGTACGCTGATTTCATCATCAATCAGTAACGCAGCAGAGCAGGCCTCAGAGGCCGTTTCAATGGCAAGTATTTTCATGACATGGTTCACAATAAACTGGGGGAGGGGGACTGAAATATCAGCACTCAGATCGACAGATTTAACCTTTTCTTCGTGACTACTCCCCGCCCGCCGCAACAAGTTGCTTTGGGCGAGGCTTCTTGCTTCAACGTCTGTAACAATCAACTAAATGCCCAGCTAATGACAAAAGGTGATATCGCCTCCATCAGTTTCTCACCCTTCAAGCCATTCGGCAGAGTAAACCTAAAAAGACCGGTTAGGCAATGTGAATTGTACGCTTGTAGCGATACAAAATAGCATGATATTAGAATACAGCACTTTCCAGACTCAATCTGAATAGATGAGTTTTTTACTATAAAACGCCTATCCTAGTGTGGTGCTTCATACAAATTGACGATGATAGCGTGACGCTAAGCGGTTAGCCGCTAGGCGCGTGCCGCCGGGAATGGCTTCTCCCTTTCCAAGGCGCGCAACAACGCGGATG
>JARRQF010000235.1:0-6054 GCA_037382065.1 Candidatus Thiodiazotropha sp.
AGTACCCCGACCATGGACGAAGTAAGCGCGGATAGTGCCACTTATCATGTTATCAGCAGCGTCACCGCGACGGGGGTCCCTGCCATTAACACGGGTAGCTTTGGTGGTGCGGTCGCTGCCGGTAACAGGGCCATGGATAACAAGGCTTCCGCCGTGACGGCCGCCCTAACCGCTCGCTCCATCATAAGTAGTTACATTACCTCTGGTAATTACGCCACCGAGTGGATCATCACCTTCCCGACCCGTTATACCAAGGTCTCCGATAACGCTGTCGAGCCTGTTCGCCCACCTTTCACCAATTTTGAAGACCCAGCTGCTGGCCAAGCTTGCCATGATATATCGCCTGACTGTTGGAATCGTGAAGAAACACAAAGTCTCGTCCTTTATAATACTTATTCTTTCTTCCCCGCTCTCGCTCCCTCTTTCACACTTTGCTATGAAGCCAATGTAGTCACCATAAATTCAATAACTAGCCATATGGGTTTCTCTGATGCAACCTCCTCCAGGGCGGCTAGATTCGATGCGGTGCTTGGGGATAATTTCTTGGACGGCTGGGCCATCATAGGCCTGGACGATTACTCTGTAACGCCAGCTGTTGGCTCTGTGCCTGCGGTTGTGACCGGGCTTCCTGTACTGGGTTTCAGCGCTATAGCTGATACGGTTTCGGGTATCGAGCGAGGGGGAGTGTTTGCTAATCGTATAACGGTTGATGAGCAATAGACAGAGTTATTCAGCCTCATCATCCTAAAAAGATCAGCTGGACGGTGTAATGGATCGGCCAACTGATCTTTTTAGGTTTAATAGCCCTCGTCGCCATAGATGTTATCTGTATAGTTCTCAAACTTGGTGTATTTGCCAAGAAATGTCAGGCGTGTCGTACCTATCGGGCCATTACGCTGCTTACCAATAATTATCTCTGCAACACCCTTCTCGGGGCTATCCTCATTGTAAACCTCATCACGATAGATAAAGACGATCAGATCTGCATCCTGCTCAATGGCCCCAGATTCACGTAAATCAGACATAATCGGCCGCTTATTAGTGCGCTGCTCCAGGCTTCGATTGAGCTGAGATAGCGCGATCACTGGCACATCCAACTCCTTTGCCAGGGACTTTAAAGAGCGGGATATGACGGAAATTTCATTGGTGCGGTTATCTCCTTCTCCTGGAGCCTGCATTAACTGTAGATAGTCAATAACGATCAATCCAAGGTCACTATGTTCCCGTTTAAGGCGCCGTGCCCGAGCACGTACATCTGTTGGGGAGAGAGCGGGCGTATCGTCAATAAAGAGACGGGTCTCCGCCAGCATGCTAACGGCGGAAGAGAGCCGAGGCCACTCATCATCCTCAAGTTTACCGGTACGAACACGCAGCTGATCGATTCGCCCAAGGGAGGACATCATGCGCATGGCTAGCGAGTCACCAGGCATCTCCATACTGTATACAGCAACGGTTTTACCCTCCTGAATAGCAACATTTTCGGCAATATTCATGGCGAAGGTTGTCTTACCCATGGAGGGACGACCTGCAACGATGACCAGATCGGCATGTTGCAGCCCTGAGGTCATTTGGTCGAAATCGGTGAATCCAGTGCTAATCCCGGTAATGGGATCATCCTGCTGGAATAGGGTTTCAATTCTGTCTACAGCTTTAGTCAGCAGTGATTTGATTGGGGTAAAGCCGCCTTTCCCCTTATTGGTCTGTTCCGCAATCTCAAAGACTTTGCTTTCGGCTGAGTCGAGCAGCTCCGCTGCTTTTCGGCCTTGTGGACGAAAAGCGCTCTCAGTGATATCAGTGCCAACTGCTATCAACTGCCGCATTACAGAGTATTCACGGACAATCCCCGCATAGGATTTAATATTAGCCGCACTGGGGGTCTCCTCTGCAAGGCGTACCAGATAGGAGAGTCCTCCCCCCTCTTCAAGCACCTCTTTACGCTCCAGATGTTCAGCGAGCGTCACAACATCGAATGGTTGAGTCTCTTCAGCCTGTGCAGCAATAGCACTAAATATCAGTCGATGCTCCTTGCGATAAAAGTCCCCCTCAACAATCAGATCTGCCACTTTATCCCAACTGGCATTATCCAACATCAAACCACCAATTACTGACTGTTCAGCCTGGTTGGAGTGTGGAGGCACTTTGATTGCACGCGTATCCAGATCTGGATACGCAGGCACCTCTTCATCAGGATAGGAGGGTTCTGACATCAGGCCTTATCTGCAAATGAGATGTGTTAAAAGTGACGAAAATGCTTGCTAAGCATACGGTATTGTGAGGGACGAGAAAAGAGATTGACATCCTTGCCGCCCTAAAGAACGGCGCTCAAACGTAGTATTGATCCATGCTTAAGTCGTTTAGGGGGTTCCTGCTGCTGGCGACCTGACTGCACCACTCACTTCACAGGCTAACTAGGCGTAGCTTAGCTTCTTCTCGCCACCCTCATATTAACCTAAAAAGATCAGTGGGAGAGGGTGAAATATGTGCTTGTGGTGGTGCAGAGCAAGACTTGCTCCCACACATCCCTGTGCCCGCAACTCTTGTGCATCCATGCACAGCGCGCAAAGCCCACTATTCCAAGGAGTTGCAACGCCGCCAAAGCATGCTATTCACGTTGCGGTGTCATTCACTCAATAGGTGACTATTACCATCAAAGCTAATTTTCTTCAAAATCAGGAATCTACCAGTAAAATAGAGCAGTCAACTGATTTTTTAGGATTAAGCTTCAGGAACAATGGTTAGCTTAATAGTGGCATTCACATCGGCATGGAGATGCAGATCGACGTCAAACTCCCCTGCAACACGGAAAGGTCCATTCGGCAACTGAACCTCTTTCTTCTCCAGTGCTTCACCAGTATCGGTAACAGCCTTGGATATATCTGCTGTACCGATTGAACCAAATAACTTGCCCTCATCACCTGCTTTACAGGTAATAGAGACAGCCATCCCGTTCAGCTTGGCTTTGCGAGCCTCAGCAGCTTTTAACTTATCCTTGGCCTCTTTTTCAAGCTCAGCACGACGCGCTTCAAAGGCAATTAGATTCTCTTTTGTCGCTGGAACAGCTTTTCCAGAGGGAATCAGAAAGTTACGCCCATGTCCGCTTTTAACACTTACCTTTTCACCCAGGTCACCCAGGTTGTCTACTTTTTGCAATAGAATAATTTCCATTGTACTCACCCTTTATATAGGTCAAATCATTTGATTGTGGATCTTCGCTTGAAGCAACATGCCACAACAGCTTCTCACCCACCTGTTGTTGATTTAAGGCGGGTTCGAAAATCGATTAAATTATCCATCAGACCAATGCTAATCAGAAATAGCACCATCTGAGGCAAAAAAACAATCAGCATCAAATAGGTCAATACCAACCAGAGTTGGGATGACTTCATTCCATTGAATACCCCATGCGCCACGGCAATGCCCTGCAGAAACAGCAGGCCTAGGAAAATACTCCCCAGACAGCCAAAAAGTGGCGGAAGTGCAGATTCCGGCAGCAACCCAGCCAACAGAGCTACACCACCTACGGCAGCCACCAGCCAATGCAGGCGCAACTGTTGGTACTCAGTTGCAAACCCCCCTGGATTGTAGAGCTTTGCCTGCCACCAGCGTGCAACATATAGACTGAGTAACAGTTGCAGCAGCCCTCCCACAGCCACCATGCCACACATCATGCCTGACAGCTGGTCGAGGAGTTGTACACTCTGAGCCTGATCAAGCAATCCGGCTTTGATAAAACCTTGCGCCATCGGCTCCAGATACTCCCGCCAAAATGCGGCAGGAGTACCCATACTGATGTATTGCACCAGTATGATGAGAAGACCAAACCCCACCCCTGCTTGGGTTGTCAGGCCCAATGATCGGGTATTGTGCAATAACAGCCCCAGGAGCCCGACAGGTAACCATAGCACCAGTAAAAATCCTAGAGCAGGCAGAGGGTTACCGAATATCAACGCCATCAATAGGCCACTGGCCAAAGTTGACAGCAGTATCGTCTTTACTCCTTCAACAGCCCCCAAACGTAGTGTCACCAAACCAACACTTGCGCTACTGAGGATACCGATAAACGGAAAGATTATTGACAACATAGCCAGCACAGTTATCACCATGACTGACTGAGCCGGTCCACGCATCACAAATGATGCCAAAGCTTTCATTCCTTTACCCCGGCTAGTATTAATCCCTCTTAATGCTGATCAGTGTATGGCAATAGCGCCAAATATCGGGCGCGCTTAATAGCAGTCGCCAGTTGACGTTGATATTTTGCCTTGGTGCCTGTAATACGGCTTGGTACGATCTTACCGCTCTCACTCACATAGGCTTTGAGAAGCGTTAAATCTTTATAATCAATCTCGGTAATGCCTTCCGCAGTGAAGCGGCAATATTTTTTACGACGAAAAAAACGCGCCATTTACTTTGTCCTCTCTGTTATCCAGCCGGTTAGTCTCTATCCAACCTAAGCATCTTCAACTGTGTCGTCATCAGAATTCTCTTCGATATCCTCGGAGTCATCTTCTGCAACATCCGCTTCGCTACTTCGGCGGGAAGATGAAGAACGCTCCTCCTCTTCTTGGGACTTAGCCAGTTGAGAAATCTCGGTTAGTGCTTCATCGCGACGGATGATCATATTGCGGATAACAGCATCATTGAAACGAAAAGCGCTTTCCAATTCGGAGAGCGCCTCGCCATCACACTCAATATTCATGAGCACATAGTGCGCTTTATGGATTTTATTGATGGGATACGCCAGCTGACGACGCCCCCAATCTTCCAAGCGGTGGATAACACCACCTCTGGTTTCGATGCCCGAGCGGTAACGCTCGATCATAGCAGATACTTGTTCACTCTGGTCCGGATGGACCAGGAACACAACTTCATAGTGCCTCATTGTTTCTCCCTTCGGATTAGGCAGCCTTCTACTTATGCAGTAAGGCAAGGAGTGATGCCCGGTCACTTGCTGATATACACCATAAAAGTGCGCCTCGCAGGCTATTGGGCACCAGAGAAGCGGCCGATTCTACCTTTTTGTCAGACATTCCGCAATGCGAGAATTAATTGCTGACGAGGGGAGAGATCTAGATTGATAGCTAAAAATCTGCTTCAATCCCAAAATAGAGGCCATCAAAGTCCCAGTCTGCATAAAACCCATCTAGATCATCCAATTCCAGAGACAAACGACGATAGCCCCCTTTCAACTTAACATCTACTCCCGGGCTTTCAAGCAAACCGTAAGCGGCTCCCACCAGATAATCCTGCAAGGTGTGATCACCAAAAGATAGGAAATTGAAATCGCCATAAAAGTATAATCTTGTAGCAGGGATACCAACCTGAGCAGCACCATATACCATCGGGACATAGCCATCGAAATAGCCTTTTGAGCTAATATAGCCTCCACTCTCTTTAAGTCGAATATCACCATCCAGAAATTTCATATTCAGACCTAAATCAAAAGATACTGTATCGTTATCAAACAACTCATAGTAGAAAATCAAATCGGTGCTTTGAACAGAAAAATCGACATTCACATTTGTATTGAATGGATAATCAACCCCTCCATAATGAAATGTACTAGTGAGGGTTTTACTATCTTCCGCACTTAAATTACTGGTTCGAATTTTGACATTTGGTAGCAACGGTATCGGATGTTCAAGTGCCAGGGATAAGACCCCAACTTGTACGGTCCCAAGATCGAAGGATTGCTGTAGGGAAGATGTAGTGTCAGAAAATGAACCGGATGAGCTCATATTCCAAAAATTGGCCTCTGCAGTTAATCCCAAAGTTGTATCAGCTTGAACCTGTGTAGTTAGGAGCACAGATAAAAGTACCAAGCAGTATCGTTTTCTGATCACTTTAAATCTCCATATAAGTAAACTTTCAAATACTTTAGCTCTGAACAGCATGCGTTCAGGGCTGAATTAATAATCAGGTGCCGCAGCGCTGCCTAACAGCTTCATAGAGTGACACACCTGCAGCAACAGAAACATTGAGGCTCTCCACACTTCCCGCCATTGGCAGTTTGACTAATAAGTCACACTGTTCACGGGTCAGTCTGCGCATGCC
>JARRQF010000236.1:0-8485 GCA_037382065.1 Candidatus Thiodiazotropha sp.
TACCAGGGCTAGCACCATACTTTGATGATCATGAGTGTGGTAGTTAGCAACCGCATAGCCATTAATACCGGCTTTGGTCGCAGCATATACTCGATCCGTGGTATCACCGATAGAAGTGATTAAGCCCATATTCACGATATAAACCGGGCGATTTTGGTAATCCATTATTTTCTTAGTCAACTTGATGCCTGAACCGAGGAGACTAATGTTTGCCCGTTCTTATTGTCAAGTGCTGGTATTACGAATGTTAATTTATTCTATATCGTGTCAGGTTGAAAATGGATTAAATTATAATCATATGGGGTCAAAGTAAATTTACTCTGACCCCGTCATGCTGATGCCCAGGGTGCCATGAATTATAAAAAACGCATAGTAAGAGGTGGTGAATATTCCCTCGCCATGGCAAACTATATTCCAGAGCAACTCGACACTCCAGAATATAATCAAACAGAAAAGAGTTGTCTAACGCGTTTTTAAAGTGCTTAAACCAGGAGGAAAAGATGCGCCTGAATCTTCCCCCGCAAACCTCAGCACAGCAAAAATATGAAAGGATTAAATAAGGAATCCGAGCTTATTAAAAGCGGAGATCGAACATGAAAGGTAAAATACTAACCCAAATTCGCCGTGTCCCAAGCACCTAGAAAATATCGTTCAACAAAGCAACATTTGCGTGCATATAAAAGAAACCTTAAAAAACCAAAATACACCTTTAAAAATCACTCCTTTATTTATTGAAAGGGTTTTAATTGAAAAATATTACGAAAAATATTTGCTCTGCAAAGCTTGTGCCAAGGAACACAAAATACCGAAACAAGGCATCCTCTGGTTTAATCAAGACTTACGAAATTTTCATGAAGAAATTGAGCTGGGATATTCAGCTGATGATAATTTTTCAATAGAAATACTTCGCTCACTGAAAAATAAAATGACTCAAACATGCAGAAAATGTTTCTTAGAAAAATATAAAGATTAAGTCGAACAAATAGAATCGCATACAAATTCACTAATAGAGCATTCCATTACAGTTAACAATAAACCTTGACTCAATCAAACGGGGTCAGAGTCAATCAAACCAGAGTAAATTTACTCTGACCCCGCCAGGGTTTTGATCCAGTGAATGAACCGGGATACCCTGCTGCTCGCGAAACCAGTCGGCATATCGACCGCCCGGAGTGAGTGACAGAACATGGCATTCAAATTCAGCCTGCAGCCCGGATGAGAGCAAGTTGTGCAGGGCCCGTTCTGCACCTCCGGTGGAAAGCCCCGTAATAATGTGCAGAACACGTACGGGACCATTTTGGTCGATTATCTTACTTGCCATCAATCGGCCACCGTGCGGATAATTTCGGCCAGTCGAGAGGAAAGCACCTGGACGCTAAAATTTGCATCAACCACAGCTCGTCCATTTTTACCAAGCTGCTGCGCGGTACCGGGCTCAGCAAGCAACGTCGTCAATGCGTCGACCCACTCATCTTTTGTACGGGCCCCGAAACCAACCTGCCCCATTGCCAGCACATCTGCGTTCATACCCACAGGCGAAACCACCACGGGCACAGCACATGCCATGTAAGTAAGCATCTTGAACGCACATTTTCCGCGGGTCCACGCCGTATCCTCAAGCGGCATCAGACCGACCTGCAGATCCTGCAGGGCAGACACCTCGACTTCGGGGGGCCAGGGAACATATTCCACGCGATCCGCCGGCAAAGTTCCTAGGGCAGGTCGGTGGTTGCAAATCACACGCAACCGCGCTTTCGGGAAACGAGCCATCACCGTGCGCAAGGCAGGCTCAATCCTCTCCAATTCAACCAGATTACCGCTAGTGCCAGACCAACCAATGACCTGCGTTGGTTGTGCCAATCCCAGCAATGGAGAGAATCGCTTCGCATCCACTGCCGTCGGCAGCAGGAATGTCCGCTCACAATGCTGACCGAAGTATTCAGCCAGGTACGCATTCCCACAGATCACGGCATCACACCGTGACGCCAGCTTGCCGGCGAACGCGCCTCGCCGATGTATCCAGATGGCATCATCCACGTCCAAAATGCGGGGGCGCGAGAACAAAGGCTCTAGCGTGATCAGTGTGCTGAGCAACTCTCGCTGGAAGATCACTGCGTCATATCCATAGGAACCTGGGATCTGCAGGCTACGCTCTGCAAAAGCGGCTAAGAACCAGCCTGGCCGACGCCACAGAGCACTCGGCGGATATTGACCGAATCGCGAAGCAAACTCCTCTAATTCAATACCATGTTGCTCCAGATCTTTTACATACTGTCGCACTCGAAAACGAGTCCCGGGAACATTCTTCCCACCCGTATAAGCAGCCACCCGCAATGGCTTTTTTGATTCCGATAACGGAGCGCTCACACACACACCTCCTTAGCAGCCGTATTGACTGATCGGCGGCGAATATGCAGGCGCCTAAGCACAATCACGACAGCCGCCACAACCGCCAGCTTTATGATCGGATTCAATGCCAGCAGCCAGCCCTCCGTGCAGATACTTACCAACACGCCATTAAAAATGGCTGCATACAGGAGTTGCCAAAACAAACGTTGTTGCCGAGCCCTGCGGTAAGCGGCACCGGCAATACCCCCCATTACAAGCATGAAACCCACCACCCCGACCATACCATAGGCCGGGAAATAGGAAAAAAACACTGTATAAACGTTGTAAAAGAGATCGTCGCCTATCGGTAGAAAAGCCGCGTGTAAGCTGGGGACATCGAAATAAGGGCCGAAATAATTGGCTGTACGCTCGAAGAACCGCCAAGGGCTCCAAACTGGCGGCACTGACTGGGGATTCTTCAAATACTCGCTGAAACCAATCGGACCGCACGCCACGTAACGAGCGAGCTGTTCCAGAGTGGCGTGCGCCATCGCAGTGAGCGAGCCAATATCACCACCGATCGCACGTGCTCGTTGCACTGTCACCACACCAAAAAAGACTACGAAGAGCCCCACGACAAAAAGCAAAGCCTGTTTCGGGAGACGACCACGTTGCAGAGCATGGATGACAAACAGCATCACCAGCAGGTTCAATACGCCGGATTTTGCCGCTGTTAACAGGTTGTAAAAAAAGGCCAGTGCCACAATCCCAGCGACCAGTAGACGCCAGCGACGCCCGGATTCAGTTAGAACAAATGCCATTACCGCTGCGATGCTGGATAGCACAACCAAATTGTTGACGATAGGTACACGCACCAGATCAGCAGACTGTGACAACATGCCCCTACGGACATCAAGAAAGAATGTGGACGAAAACAGCGCTGTGTTAGTGAACTGACGGATATAGCCAAGATAAAACGGCAAACCGAGCAGCAAGATTATGAATAAAAACCAAAGAATTAAATGGTCACTACGCGCACCATAGGTGGCAGGCCTTTTTGCTTGCAGCGGGATGCCCTTACCTAGCTGAGCACCCAGCGAGAAGGCGGCCAACCCACTGATATAAATGAGCAATGCCGTCCAGGACACGCCGTAGAACTGTTCACTCGTGAGGGCGAATAAAAGAAAAGTCAGCGCCCACACCGCCGCTAGCGCAACAGCTGGGTCCAGCAGTGATCGGGCTAGTGACCAATTGACAACAAGCAGCACCAGAAATATTAGAAAGCCCACCAGAGCAACATCCAAGCCGCTACTCATTCGCAATCACCCCGCAGTCTGTCTCGCACATGCATAACCATGCCGAGCGGTAGGGCCAACAGCACCAGAGGTTTGCTTTTAGCGGTGATGATCGCCCGCAGAACCCCTCCATTTGCGGAGCTGAACCTGACATAGTTCACAGCATGACGGAAAGCGCGGAATTTTCTCAGTCTACGCATCTGCTCGTTGTAATACAGCGCCACTCCTTTAGGAGAGCGATAGCGAGTCCGCGTCATGCTTCTAGTGATGGAGTCACCTGATTCAAAATAAATTTTCAAAGCAGCGTTGAAGCAACGTGTTTTATATGTGTCATGGAGCCGCGCCCAGACAAGACTTTCAGGGCAGAATCTTTCTCCGGCAAACTCCGGGAATGGGTGCTGGCGCAGAAGCTCCACGCGATGTGTTCCCCACTTTTCCCCCTGCAGTGATAAAAGGACTGGATATTCGGAGTCCCACGGGCTATCTGGATAGAAATCTCCAATAATTTCTCCGGAAGATCGCATGCAAAGACAGCTAACACCGGAATACTCGTCTTTAATATTTTCCGGAATTTCCTGCCATTTATCACGCAATGCCTCCAGAGCATACGGAACGCAAGCATCATCCGAATCCAGGCGCAAAAAGAACTCTCCCCTAGCCTCTCTGAGGGCAACATTGTGCGCTGTGTGAACCCCGCCGTTTGATTTTTTTACGTAGCGAATCCTCAGACGCCCTTCCTTAACCATTCCCCGAACACACTCGTCCGTGTCGTCCGTGGAACCATCATCTACAATCAGCCATTCAAAGTCCTGAAATGTCTGGGCAAGTAAAGACTCATAGACTCGCCTCAGGGAGTAGGCTCGGTTGTACGTCCCCGTGAAAACGGTAAAGCATGGGCCAGCGTTGGATATTTGAATATCATTCATAAAATCTTTCTCCCGAGGCGCTCATGAATCCTTGCTCTGATACTCAAGGGGTTCAAAACCAGCATGGAGCATAAATAGACACTTGCCCCTAATGAGATCAACAGCACCAACGACCACCAGGTGTGATGCGTCGGGACCGCAACCAGTACCGCTGCCATGATCGCGCCGCCGGCAATGATTTTGATCACATCTGCCAGCTCGAAGTGGACCTTGATCAAACGCCGCCCCAGGAACGCGCTAAGGCTTAGTGCGAGTAGAAACGAGACCAAGGTTGCACAAGCCGCGCCAACTGCCCCCCAGCGCGGGATGAAAACCCAGTTAAAAAGAATATTGACACTGGCGGCAAGTGCAAGAATGCCCGCCTGCAGTAATGTTTTCATTTCCAGCATGAAAACGACGTCATACGCATAGGAACGAATGGCGGCAAGCGCCACCCCGACAGCGACAATGCCTGTTATTACCGGAGACTCCCCGGGGGTGAAATTGCCCAGCAGTAGTCGCGTCAAAGTGGGCGCTAAAATGATCACACCCAAGGTGGCCGGAAGGGCGACCCCCACCAGAAGCACCAAATTCTGACCAAGCAAGACAGCAACCTTACCAGAGTCTTGCTTGGCGTAATGCTTCATCGCCAACGGGAATGCCGCCAAACCCAGCCCTGCCAGCACACTACCTATCGCGTACTGTCCCAGGTTATAGGCTGAGGAATAGATGCCAGCCTCCGTGGCACCACTCATTGCAGCCAACATTAGTCTATCGGCACTGTCGACGATGAAAGTAAACCCCAATGTCAGCGCCAGTGGTAATCCATAGGTTGCCAATATTTTGGCCTGAGCAAGAGTTGCCCTACGAACCCCCACTAAGCGGTCTAGCCAGCGCGGAGCGGTTAGGAGGTTAGCGACCAGATAACCCAGCGCCACACCCAGAATTACCGCTGATAATGAGTGAGTCCCCCAAGCAGCCAGCACCCCAAATGCTAAACAAAATGCCGCACGCAACACTCCACCAACACCGTATCTCATAGGGTTCATGTCTACCCGGTTCGCATCCAGACCAAACTCGAACCAAGCCTGCGCCAAGGCCAGCGCAACAGTCACCGCAATTAATGCGGCACTAATGTTCCTATTCATATCATCTCTGGATGAAGCAAGGATAATTGCAACGATAAACAAGACGATACTAACGCTGAGAAACAGTGCTCCGATAGATCCGAGTAGTTCGCCACGATCCCATTTGGGGTCCGGCCCAAACTTGACCAGGCACTGGCGCAACCATTGAAAACCAACGCCAGAAATGAATCCCGCCATTGCGACAACGACCGAATATCGCCCATAATCCTCTGGGCTTAACACGTGGGTAAAAGCGAAAAGAGACAACAGACCCAGAGCGGCACTTAAAAGCCGCCAAGCAAGATAAATTGTACTATGGCGTGCTAACGACATTTACCCCCCAACAGAAAAACTAGATTTGATATTTTCAAGAGCCGAAATCATTAATTTGAAAAATATTAATGGAAGCACGGATGGTTGTCGTCCGTTGTATTCGGGCTTTACGCACTGAATCAGACTGATCGCATCCGCGGCGCAATCACTCAAACAATCGCGCCCCCACAAAGGGCTTTGCTACTTTATCCTTAGCGGACAGCAACGGAACTCTCGACAAGGCTGTGATTGGCCAGTCAATTGCCAAATCAGCATCACACCACAGAATGCTTTCTTCACATTCTCGGGCGTAATAATCCGTACATTTGTACTGAGCTTCAGCCTCCTCGCTGAGCACCAGGAATCCATGAGCAAAGCCCGGAGGGATCCAGAGCTGACGGCGATTTTGGGCTGATAGGGTTTCACCAACCCACTGGCCAAACGTGGATGCCCCCCTGCGGATATCAACGGCCACATCGAACACTTCGCCAACCGTCGCGCGCACTAATTTGCCTTGGGCATGCGGCGGCAGTTGGCTCGTAAAGAAAACGAGTAGGACTATTAAGCGGAATCTTTTTGTTTAGTTCCAAATCCTTAATATGTTTTAAGTTGATAATCGCTGACAAAACCAGAGTGATCTGCGTGATAACTCTCATAGCCTCTTCTTCTCTGGATTTCATAGTAGCCCCAACAGTTGTTTTAACGAGACAAGGGGTCTCGTTAAACATTTATAGCAAGACCCTTATGAAACAATTATTTAAATGCAATTTCAATAAGTTAGCCAACCACTGTCACGTTATTCATTCGTAGCAAATCGTGACAGGGGCGAAATTTGACATTTTTGTTGAAAAGTCCGCTACCTGGCGGTTCCTGATTGTAATTCCCGTCTATATGAGAGAGTAAGTGGAGTATTATTGGTCTATGCTCCAACGTCCGCTCTGGTCGAGAAGCAGAAGTTCGGTCGAGAAGCAGAAGTCGAGCAGGAGTGCCTCACTGTCACCCAGCTAGGCAATTCCGATTGGTTGTTGTTATATAGAATTTTGTTGTCGCCATGGAAACCGATCGAATTAGTGACCATTGGGTTTCTGCGACGGACTTTACAGCGAATATAGGCGCAGCATAAATCAACGAGTTAGATAGACTCACTGTGACGGACTTTATTCTTGCTCAACAGCGCAGCGGAATCTGGGGCTTCGATCAGTCGCTCAAACCGAGTTTCTGGATCCGGTAGCGCAGCTGCCGTGGTGTCATCCCCAGTCCGATGGCGGCCCGGGTCTTGTTTCCCTGGTTGCGTTGCAGGGCGTCGAGAATGCGTTCCCGCTCATCTTCGCGCACTCGTGCGTAGGGGCGCATGCCATCGGGAACGTCAGCGGGGGGTAGGGGGGCGCTGGGCCTGAGCGGCCGTTCTTCATAGTAGGGGCGGTGACCCTGAGTGAACTGGCTGCTCTCCGGTGCGTTGATGCCGTCCTCGTCGCTGAGGATCTGCTTGATCAGTTCGCGGGTGATCAGACTGTCGGTGCTCATCAGCACCGCCCGCTTGACCAGGTTCTCCAGCTGGCGGATGTTGCCCGGCCAGGGGTAGCCGTCGAGCATCTCCAGGGCGCCGGGGCCGAAGCTGAGATTGCGGCCGTACTCCTGATTCGCCAGATTGAGAAAATAGCGTGCCAGGATCGGCAAGTCACCCTGGCGCGAGCGCAGGGGCGGCAGGCGGATGGGAAAGATGTTGAGGCGGTAGAAGAGATCGAGACGGAAGCGGTTTTCATTCACCGCCTCCTGCAGGTTCTTATGGGTAGCGGCGAGGATGCGAACGTCCACCGGGATCTCCCTGTTGCCTCCCACTCGTTGAATGGCCTTATGTTCCAACACCTTGAGTAGCTTGGCCTGCAGTTCCAGGTCCAGATCGCCGATCTCGTCGAGGAAGAGGGTGCCGCCGGAAGCCAGCTCGATCTTTCCCCGCTTCATGCCGGTGGCGCCGGTGAATGAGCCCTTCTCGTGGCCGAACAGCTCAGACTCGATTAACGTGGCGGGAATGGCCGCGCAGTTGATGCTGACGAAAGGGCCTTCGGCCCGGTCGCTGGCCAGATGCTGCATGCGCGCAAAGCGCTCCTTGCCGGTGCCCGACTCGCCCAGCAACAGTACGGTGGTGCCGGTGCTGGCCACTTGCAGGGCCTGCTGGATCGCCTGTTGCAGCGCGGGGCTCTGGCCCATGATGCCGTAGCGGGCTCCCTTGCTCTCCAGCTTGTTCTTCAGCAGCTGGTTCTCGCTCATTAGCTGGGCGGTGCGCTCGGCTATCAGTTCATTGACCCGCAACACCTGGCCGATCAGGGTGGCAAGTACCTGCAGCAGGGCCAGGTCACGGCGGAAGGGACGTTCCCGCTGGCGCAGTCGGTGCACCGCCAGCACACCGGCGGGGTACTCTTCGATGACGATGGGCACGGCAATGAAAGAGACCGCTTCGTTGGGCAGGGTGGTGCGGTCCACCGCCCGGGCCAGATAGGTGGGCTCTTCGTCGATGTCC
>JARRQF010000237.1:0-5969 GCA_037382065.1 Candidatus Thiodiazotropha sp.
CACTTTATTCAGTGCGCTTAGCTTCGTATTTCACCACGAAGGGCGCGAAGGATCATATCCGCCAGGTCTGATCCTCCAGGCTCCTTTTTAATCCTTCGCAGACTCATGACGTGAGCCAGTGGCTGTGTGATAATCCCGCTCCAATGAAGTTTCAATGACTTGGCAAGATTTTACAATGAGGGTTCACCAAATGGATGAAAACCGTACAAAAGCATTAAGTGCTGCTCTGGGGCAGATTGAAAAGCAGTTTGGCAAAGGATCTGTCATGCGTATGGGCGATACCAACGCCATTAGAAATATCGAGGCGATTTCGACCGGCTCACTGAGTCTGGATATCGCTCTGGGTATCGGGGGGCTCCCAAAAGGCCGTGTGGTTGAAATTTATGGCCCTGAATCTTCAGGAAAAACCACATTGACTCTGCAGGTTGTGGCAGAAGCACAGAAAATGGGTGGTACCGCAGCCTTTATCGATGCGGAGCACGCTCTTGATCCTCAGTATGCGGAAAAGCTGGGGGTTAATGTTGATGAGCTGCTGATTTCCCAACCAGATACAGGAGAGCAGGCACTTGAAATTACCGACATGCTGGTACGTTCAGGCGCGGTGGATGTTGTGATTATCGATTCGGTTGCGGCATTGACCCCCAAGGCGGAGATTGAAGGAGACATGGGCGATTCCCATGTTGGTCTTCAAGCCCGCCTGATGTCTCAAGCCCTGCGTAAGCTTACGGCAAATATCAAACGTACCAACTGCCTGGTGATTTTCATCAATCAGATTCGTATGAAAATCGGTGTCATGTTTGGTAGCCCTGAGACCACCACGGGTGGTAATGCACTGAAGTTTTATGCCTCTGTACGCCTTGATATCCGCCGTATTGGTGCGATTAAGAAAGGCGATGAGGTGGTTGGTAATGATACTCGGGTCAAGGTAGTGAAAAACAAGGTAGCCCCCCCGTTCAAGCAAGTGCAATTCGAAATTCTCTATGGCGAAGGTATCTCCCACGAAGGTGAAATCATTGAGCTCGGCGTACAGCAGGGTTTTATTGATAAAGCGGGTGCCTGGTATAGCCATAACGGGGACCGGATCGGTCAGGGCAAGGAGAATGCGAAGAAATTTTTCAAGGAGAATCCAGAGGTTGCTAATGAAATTGAGCGGCGCATCCGCGCCGAACTTCTACCCTCACCGGATGGTGGTGACGAAGCAGCGGTGTCTGCTGAGGCGGAAGTCTGAGCGAACAAGATAGCTATTTGGTTATTGAGGCAGCCGCTATTCGGCTGCTCACTGTTCGTGAGCACTCGCGCCAGGAGCTTCATATGAAGCTGCGAAAACGCCAATACGAGTCAGAACTTGTTGAACAGGTCCTTGATGACCTGCAGGCCTCGTCACTACAGAGCGATGCCCGGTTTACCGAAAGCTTTATCGGTAGCCGGGTGCGAAAAGGTCAGGGGCCGCTGCGGATACGTTCAGAGCTGCGTGATAGGGGAGTAGATGAATGCTTGGTCGATGAGTATTTAGAAGCCTATTCTGATCAATGGCAAGTCATACTTCAGGATATCCATGATGCCAAATATGGCTCTTTAAAGCCGGATTCAAGCAAGGAGATGGCCAGGCGAGCCCGTTTTCTTGAATCACGGGGGTTTCCTGGAGAGCTTATTCGTGGCTTACTGCTCGATTAGACCCCGATAATCAAAAAACAGATGTAACCAAAAACGCGCATTTTTCCTCTGATCCTGTTATCTTTTATCGCCTATTTTTTACGGTAATTTGTACTTAGACCATGAAAACCAGCACCGACATTCGTAAAGCCTTCCTTGATTATTTTGCTGACCATCAACATGAGGTGGTTACCAGTAGCCCCTTGGTGCCAGAAAATGACCCGACGCTGCTTTTCACCAATGCGGGCATGGTGCAGTTTAAAGATGTTTTCCTAGGCCGTGAAACACGTAACTACAGTAAGGCGACCAGTTCCCAGCGCTGTGTGCGTGCTGGTGGTAAGCATAATGACCTGGAGAATGTAGGTTATACCGCCCGTCATCACACCTTTTTTGAAATGCTGGGCAATTTCAGCTTTGGTGACTATTTCAAACGTGATGCGATTAAATACGCCTGGGAGTTTCTAACCAAGACGATCGGCCTACCAGCAGAGAAGCTCTGGGTAACTGTCTATCTGGAAGATGAAGAGGCGGCCGATATCTGGCTCAAAGAGGTCGGAGTTGATCCAACCCGCTTTACTCGCATTGGTGACAAGTCCGGCGGCAAACGCTATGAAAGCGATAACTTCTGGTCGATGGGGGACACCGGTCCCTGTGGTCCCTGTTCCGAAATCTTCTATGATCATGGCGAAGAGATATGGGGAGGGCCTCCAGGCAGCCCTGAGGAAGAAGGGGATCGCTACATCGAGATATGGAATCTGGTGTTCATGCAGTACAACCGGGATACAGATGGTGTATTGACACCATTGCCAAAGCCATCCGTGGACACCGGTATGGGGTTGGAACGACTTGTTGCTGTTCTGCAGGGTGTACACAGCAACTATGAGATAGACCTGTTTGCCCATCTGATCGAAGCGGCAGCCCAGCTGACCGGTTGCAGCAACCTTGAGGAGAAATCACTGCGGGTGATTGCCGATCATATCCGATCCTCTGCCTTTCTCATTGTCGATGGCGTACTGCCCTCCAATGAAAAGCGAGGATATGTATTGCGCAGGATAATCCGTCGCGCTATCCGGCATGGCTATATGCTTGGTGTAAAAGAACCCTTTTTCTATAAACTGACCGATCAGCTTTGCCAGGAGATGGGAGATTTCTATCCCGATTTGGCTAAGCAGCAAGCTCAGGTTGAAAAGGTGTTACGTCTGGAAGAGATGCGTTTTGCCCAGACCCTTGAGCAGGGCATGAAAATCCTCGAAGAGACCATTGCTGCTTTGGAGGGTAATGTGATCCCTGGTGAGACTGTTTTCAAGCTCTATGATACGTATGGTTTCCCCCCTGATCTAACGGCGGATATTGCCCGTGAGCGGGAGCTGAGCATTGATCAGCTCGGTTTTGACAAGGCCATGGATAAACAGCGTGAGGGCGGGCTGAATGGCACCCAGTTTGGTCCGGTAGACACAGTTGAATTGTCACTGGATAAAGCGACAGAGTTTTCCGGTTATGAATGCCTTGAAGAGCAAGCGATTGTGGTTGCGCTGGTAAAAGATGGGGAATCTGTTGAGCGTTTGCAGCAGGGTGATCACGGAATGGTTTTTCTTAACCATACCCCGTTCTATGCCGAATCTGGTGGCCAGGCTGGCGATATGGGAACGCTACAAGGAGCTGGTGTGTTATTCGACGTCAGTGATACCCGCAAACAGTCGGGCCAATTCTTTGCCCACATTGGTAAACTGGAAGAGGGCTCATTGAAAGTTGGTGATCAGCTGACTGCTCAGGTTAATGCCTATACCCGTCAGGCGACCGCCCTAAACCACTCAGCTACCCACTTATTGCATGCAGCATTGCGTCAAGTGCTTGGTGATCATGTTGCCCAGAAAGGCTCGCTAGTCAATGCTGAGCGACTGCGTTTCGATTTCTCCCATTTCGAACCCATATCCCGCGAGCAGTTACAGGTAATTGAGCAGATGGTCAATGAGCAGATTCGCCATAATCATCAAGTGGATACCAATATCATGTCCCTGGAGCAGGCTAAAAACTCCGGTGCCATGGCCCTGTTCGGTGAGAAGTATGCCGATGATGTTCGGGTGTTGAGTATGGGGGCGTTCTCCACAGAGCTATGTGGTGGTACGCATGTTAATGCTGTGGGTGATATTGGTCTATTCAAGCTTACTGCAGAAACGGGTACCGCAGCCGGAGTAAGGCGCATAGAAGCGGTGACTGGTCAACGGGCGATTGAATGGATGGAGGCCAACGAGGAGCAAGTGCAGCGGGTCGCCGAACTGATTAAGTCTGGAAGGGATGATATTGATGAGAAGCTGGGGCAGCTCCTTGATCGTAATCGCAAACTCGAAAAAGAGCTAGAGCAGTTAAAAGCAAAGCTTGCCAGTGCAGCAGGGAGTGACTTGGCATCCTCGGCTGTTTCAGTTGGTGAGGTGAAAGTGCTGGCGGCCAATCTGGATGGAGCCGATCCAAAAACGTTGCGTGAGACAATGGATCAACTGAAGAATAAACTGGGGTCATCGGTGATTCTATTGACTGCCATCGCAGATGGCAAAGTTTCTTTGGTAGCGGGTGTTAGCAAAGACCTTACCGGGATAATGAAGGCGGGTGATTTGGTGAAGCTAGCGGCAGAGCAGGTCGGTGGTAAAGGGGGAGGGCGCCCCGACATGGCGCAAGCTGGCGGTAGCAATCCAGATGCCTTACCCAAAGCTCTCGAACTGGTTGAGCCTTGGGTTAAAGAAAAGCTTGGTTAGTCGATTGGTTTTAGCAAGCATAGATAGAATGAGCGATTTTTAACTGAGTTTATGGTTTTAACCCTGATTCTAATGGTGTTTAATGTGCAACTTTTTTCAATGACTCATATAACAGGACTAAGATGGCGCTGATCGTGCAGAAATATGGTGGCACCTCCGTCGGCAGTGTTGAGCGTATCTCAGCGGTAGCCGAGAAGGTTAAAGGATACCGGGACAGGGGAGATCAAGTGGTCGTGGTGGTCTCTGCCATGTCGGGTGAAACCAACCGGCTGATTGGGCTCTCAAGCCAGATCAATGAGACACCGGATCCCCGTGAGATGGATGTATTGCTCTCTACAGGAGAACAGGTCACTATCGCTCTGTTATCCATGGCCTTGCAGAAGATTGGTTGTCCTGCCCGCTCATATACAGGAGGGCAGGTACATATCCTGACCGATAGCGCCTATAGCAAGGCGCGTATTCGGGATATCGATGCAGCTTGCGTGAAAGCAGACCTGGATGCCAGAAGGGTGGTTGTAGTAGCCGGGTTTCAGGGCGTGGATGAAAATGGCAGCATCACAACGCTTGGTCGTGGCGGATCGGATACCACCGCAGTGGCTATGGCTGCAGCGTTGAAAGCCGATGAATGTCAAATCTATACAGATGTAGATGGTGTTTACACAACCGATCCACGGGTTGAGCCTAACGCTAGGCGACTGAGTCGTATCACCTTCGAAGAGATGCTTGAGATGGCCAGTCTTGGCTCCAAGGTTCTCCAGATCCGAGCGGTAGAATTCGCCGGAAAATATAGTGTTCCCCTACGTGTCCTTTCCAGCTTTGAAGAGGGGGAAGGCACACTGATTACCTTTGAGGAAGAGAGCATGGAACAGGCAAAGATTTCAGGTATTGCGTTTAATCGTGATGAGGCAAAGCTGACCATTCTGGGTGTTCCCGATCAACCCGGTGTGGCGCACAAAATCATTGGACCGATTTCAAATCAGAATATCGAAGTTGATATGATCGTTCAAAATATCTCACATGATACTGGCAACACCGATTTTACTTTTACTGTCAATCGAACTGATTTCAAACGAGCTAAGGCGATCTTGCAACAGACAGCTACCGAGATGGGTGCACGTGAGGTCCTGGATGACGATAAAATTGTCAAAATCTCTCTGGTTGGTGTCGGTATGCGCTCTCATGCTGGTATTGCCAGCAAGATGTTCGAGGCATTAGCCAACGAGGGGATCAATATTCGCATGATTTCAACCTCTGAAATCAAGATTTCTGTGGTAGTGGATGAAAAGTACCTGGAACTAGGAGTACGCTCTCTGCATGAAGCTTTTGAGCTTGAAAGAGAAGTTTGATCCTAAAATAGGCAGATAATTACATGAAACAATGTAATTTCGGGGTGTTCATGCTTTTTCCCTCTTTTTAACCTTCCTGTCACTTGCTAAAATAGCGGTACCAGTCCCGTTATTAGCGGTGGCTTGGTTGGCAATGGTATAAGTCTGAGGGAACTATTCTTTCGAACTATACTAAAAACATAAGGATCTATATGGAGACTGGAAATGTTAATACTAACTC
>JARRQF010000238.1:0-5885 GCA_037382065.1 Candidatus Thiodiazotropha sp.
CATCCGCGTTGTTGCGCGCCTTGGAAAGGGAGAAGCCATTCCCGGCGGCACGCGCCTAGCGGCTAACCGCTTAGCGTCACGCTATCATCGTCAATTTGTATGAAGCACCACACTAGTATTTGGCCTGAATCAAAGTTCTATATCAAACCAAGGAACAATGAATACATCTTATTATAGGAAAACACTTTTGTCATTTGTCGGAATTGATTCTCTCTCAATAACCTCTAGTGGGTTTAAGGTTGAGGGGGATTTTGGTTTAGTAGCTATCAAGGACGGATCATTAAATTTTAAAGTGCGCACATAACAAGGCGATCGTTCGGACGCAAACCACGCTTCGTTTGTTCTGTACAGCTTCAACATTATACGTAAATGCGGATGGAATAGGTGGCGAATTTCTTTTCGAAGAGTTTCAAGATGATTCGGTAAAGAGAAAGTGGCTGGAAGTAATGGAGCTTTTGATAAATGATATATATGAGCGTGGAAAATATCTAAAGGTATGAATGTAAATTGGGACCAGGAACTCCGAGAGTACTGGTTAAGTAGATTGGCAATATTAAGAAATACACTTAATGAGCAAGCCAATGTATAACAAAATTGTAAATTTGATATTTTGAAAATACCTATTAATATTCGTGCTGTTGTGTTTACTCCGTCTTATAAACTTGTAATCCTTTCCAGTTTGCATGAAATATCCCTGTATGAATTGAGTACCAGTAAGCTAATTGATAAAAAACACCTCAAAAATCACATAACAGACAGAGGTAAAACAAGGAAATGGCGATGTTGGCAATCCCACGCAGAGTGAGGATATGACCACCCAACGTGAATCAAGCACCTCTTCAATTAGAACATGAAAACCTCACTTAACCATCTACCTGAGCAACGACAAAGGGAGATTCAAACCATCGTCGATCTCCTTAGGGATGAGTTCAACCTAAAAGGATCAGTTGGGCAGCGTGAAGGGTGCGCTTGTGGTGGTGCAGGGCAAGGCAAAAGTCGCTCCTGCACATCCATGTGCCGCCACAAGCGTGCCATTCACGTTGTAGCGTGATTCACCCAGTAGGTGACCAAGGGCAATTGCACTACGTTGATCTTATGGGACTTGTCGAGATACCCACTCAATCTCAGAAAGCGGCAGGCATTCGCATGACACATTTCATGATAGTGGTGTAAGCTGCGCTTACGCTATTTTATATCCCCCTCACCCTGGCCCTCTCCCGCAAGGGAGGGTGTCGTAAAAGTCATGGGGTGGGGTTCTGTCCCATCATTAAGGAATGAAATGTAGGATGTGGTGAGGTACGAACCGCATCAATAGTGCGGTGGTTCACGAACATCCATGATGCGGTTCGTGCCTCACCACATCCTACGTAATAGGCTCATATCGCATGTTACGAAACGCAAATATTTTACCTTGCACAAGGCCCGCTTGCTTTATCATTCAATATGTTATGCGTGAGATTTTGTTGAATTTGAACTCCGAAACTTGAGTTATTAAACGCTGTCTCCCTATCATTAGCCTGTCTTCTCTTTTTCCGTGCGAATATCTGGCACAATAAAACTTTGATCTTTTTAGGTTAAAGAGCCACCAGTCGCAGATAGAAAAATGGAGAATCCGGTGTTAAAACGTCTTTTATCCATGCAAGCTGCTCTCATTCTTGTATTGTTCTCTCTTCAGTTGCCTGCTGCGGACTGGGTTTACACGGTTGTTGAGGGCGATAATCTGTGGAATTTCAGCAAGAAATATTTGGATAGTGTGGCTCGTTTCGATCAATTGCGGAAACTAAACAATATTAAAAAACCCAAGCGGCTAAAGCCTGGTAGTTGGTTGCGGGTGCCGATGAAGTGGATTCGAAGTAGTGGTGTTCCAGTTTATGTTCAGTCGGTAAAAGGTAAAATAGAACTCATTCGTGCCGATGGAGCAATAGTGTCTAATCTCGTATCCGGTACTTTGGTTCAGTTAGGTGACAGTTTGATAACGGGGCCAAAGAGCAGCGTGGCTCTGAGGTTTGCCGATGGCACCATGTTGACACTGCATAGCGATGCTGAAATGAGATTTGATCATTTGAGTGCCCATGGTGAAACAGGGATGGTAGATTCTAGATTGCATCTTGGTAAAGGGCGCCTAGAGACCCAAGTAACTCCCTCTGTTGGCCCTGGCTCGCGATTTGAAATTCGTACACCGGCAGCGATTACTGCAGTGCGAGGTACGGCCTACCGTGCTGCCGTGAATCAGGGAGGGGCGGCCTCCAATATCGAAGTTCTGGAAGGTGACGTATCGGTTAGGGGGGGCAAACAGGAAACACTCGTAGCTGCAGGTTTTGGAACTCGAGTTATCAAGGGGCAGGCGCCAACCCCACCCAAAAAACTTCTTCCACTACCCTCTTTAAAGCCAATCCCTGAGCCTATTCAATCGTTGGATTGGCAACTGAGTTGGGAGCCGCTTAAAGACGCGTCAAGCTATCGGGTGGAACTCAGTAATCATCAACAACTGGAAGTGTTGCAGTGGGAAGGGATCATCGCTGAGCCACATATTGTCCTGCCTGATCTACCTGACCAAAAATATTGGGTTAGGGTTCGTGGTATCGGTACGGATGGTTTGGAAGGCCAAAGTGTGGTGCAGGAGATTATTTTTAATAGGCATCCGCAGCCTCCAGTTCTGCTTAATCCTCATAATGGCGAAGTTTTGCATAGTAGCAAAGCTGAGTTGCAGTGGGAGACTTCTGCCGAAGCGGAAAGCTATAGATTAGAAATTGCAACCGATAAGAGGTTTAAAGATATTGCGCTATTAGTGGAGGATTTAAAGCTTTCGAACTATAGCGTTACTGAACTCACTAGGTCAGGCACCTACTATTGGCGTGTAATCGCTCTTGATGCGGATAAAAATTTAGGACCAGCAAGTGAGGAGCGTTCTTGGTTGTACAGGCCTGTCCCCAATAAGCTTGAGCTATCGACTAAGCTTAAGGGTGACACATTTATCGGGTCTTGGGCGCGTGTGGGTGATCAACAGCGATATCGTGTACAGCTTGCGCATGATGTCGATTTTAAGGATCTCGAGATAGATAAAGTGATCGCCGAGCCTGAAATCAGCTCTGAACTGATCTATAGTCAGCTTCGCTATTTGAGGGTCTGTGTGGTTGATAGCGATGGCTATCAGGGGCCCTGGAGCGACGTTAAGCCCATTGATCCTATGCTGGGGAAAAGTATTTTGATTCTGCCAATAAGCTTTATCCTAAGCCTCTTGTTTTTCTAGCTGAATGTTCGGCTATTCCCCAAAAATCATAGAGGTGAGCAGGCTCTTAGTAGCGGCTGTATTGGTTGTTTTTGCTTACATCCTGGCTGACAGCTCGGCTATTCAGCGTATCGACCACCTGCTATATGACTATTTTCTGAGTCATCAGGGGAATAGAGCCAGTCATGAGGTTGTGATCATTGCTATTGATGACTCCAGTTTGAATAAATTAGGTCGATGGCCTTGGTCAAGGCGGATACATGCGAATCTACTTGATCGTCTCACCGATATGAATGCCAAAGCCGTAGGGTATGATGTATTGTTTCCCGAACCCGAATTGGAGGATTCTGAAGCAGATCAGTTATTTGCCAATGCGATTAGGCGAAATGGTCATACGGTACTTGCGGTGGCTCCAAATAATCTACAGTCTGGTAACGCGACATCTGAACTTCTGCCTTTGGTTGTGCTGGCAGAATATGCCGCAGGTCTTGGGCATGTTGGTTACGAAATTGATAGTGACGGGCTTTGCCGTAGTATTTTTCTCTATGCCGGTATGGATGATGCTGTATGGCCAGTGATTTCTTTAGCCCTATTCCAGGTGGCAGGTGAAGGCCTGCAGGATGATCGTTCTCTTACCAAGAATGCTACGCTGAGTACGACTCCCCGTTGGTTACGTTCCGACCGCTTTCTTATCCCTTTTGATCCCAGACCGGGTGCGATAGAAGTTTTATCTGCATATAAAGTGCTGCATGATGATGAGACGGCGCAGAGAGTAAAAGACAAGTTGGTTATGGTCGGCTCTATCGCAACCGGCCTGGGAGATTTTGTCTCCACCCCAGTTTCACCGGATCATCAACGAATGTCGGGTGTTGAGCTAAATGCCCATGTGTTGAGTGGTCTACTCAATCAGACTTTGATTCGAGAGATGAGTCGTGAGCTTCGTCTGCTGCTGATCATAGCCATTACAGCTATCGCCGCTTATATATTGGTTAGCGTCAGCTTTCCATCTGCGATGATTATCTTTCTTGGCACGATACTCGCGGTTCCTGCAATAGCTAACCTACTATTATTGTTTACTCATATTTGGTTTGCACCGAGTGCGGTGGTTGTTTCCCTGAGCATCGGCTTTCCCTTGTGGGGTGCATGGCTGCATCTTCATGAAATGCGAATCAATCGAGTCTTGAATGATCAAATGCAGCATCAGGCATTGCATCATCCAGCTACCGACTTGCCGAATCAATATGCCCTGGAAGTGAGCTTGCGTAGTCTGAAAAAGCAAGATTCCAGTACTGACATGATTGCTGTGCTAATGATTATGCATATCAAGTGGCTTAACTCAGCTGGAGAGATTGTCACGCGTTCTGCTGGTAATAAATTGCTACAAGCGATAGCACAACGGCTGCGAGATACTCTACGTAGTGATGATCTTGTCACCCACCTTGGCGGAGATGATTTTGGTGTTCTTGTGAAAGGACTGAAAGATGCCGAAAGTGCTCGAGTGATTGCCCAAAATTTACTGAATGCACTGCAAGAGCCATTGGAATTTGAAGGTACCTCCGTTTTTTTCGCACCACGAATGGGGCTTAGTCTTTGGCCAATAGAGAGTTCTGATGGTGTCGCTCTTCTGCGTGATGCCAATATAGCAGTATTTCGTGCGCGTATTCAGCAATCATCCGCTCTCTGTGTCTATTCAAGCCAAATCGCTCAAGAGGTGCAGAAGCGATCACAGCTTGAGCAGGCTCTTATTTTTGCTTTGGAGCGTAACGAGTTTGAGGTCTACTATCAGCCTCAAGTGGTGACTTCGAGCGGTCGGATCATCGGTGTTGAGGCGCTAATACGCTGGCATAATCCAGAGCTTGGGCTGGTCTATCCAGGTACCTTTATACCCGTAGCTGAACATACTGGTTTGATTTGTGCCATCGGTATATGGGTTTTACGTACAGCATGTATCCAGGCTCAGCATTGGAATGATTGCGGATTTGCACCGCTTCGATTGGCGGTTAATCTCTCTCCGTTGCAATTCGCTGGTTCTAACCTGGTAAGCGAGGTGCGAGATTCACTCAATGTTAGTGGCCTTGATCCAATAAATCTTGAGTTGGAAATTACCGAGAGCGCTGTGATGCAGGATATGCAAGAAGCGACGAATGCAATGCGTATGCTGAAGGAGCTGGGTGTCAAACTGGCTATTGACGATTTTGGTACGGGATACTCGTCATTGAGCAATCTTCAATATTTTCCTTTGGATCGAATTAAGATTGATCAATCATTCACTCGAGAGATTCAGAATAATAACCATGTCAGAGAAATTATCTTGGCTATCATTAACATGGCTAAGCGGTTAAAGCTGGATGTCATTGCAGAAGGTGTGGAAACGGAATCTCAAGCAGAAGCTTTGGATGAGTGCGGTTGTGATGAGTTGCAAGGTTTCTATTTCGGCCATCCTTTGCCTGCAGCTGAGTTATCAGCGTTGCTTGAACCTGGATAGTATACTAGTGTGGTGCTTCATACAAATTGACGATGATAGAAGCCTGCTCCGTCCAGGAGACAAGGCGCAATGCGCAGGGAATGGCTCGCCCTTTTCAAGCATTGCAACGCAGTATCCTGGCCTGAGCAGGCTTCCCTTCGGGCGAGACGCTAAGCGGTCATCCGCGTTGTT
>JARRQF010000239.1:0-10842 GCA_037382065.1 Candidatus Thiodiazotropha sp.
GGAAATTGAGCGTTTCGTCATACATAAAAAATGTTAACGAAGAATAACCACTCCCATCCAAGTAAACGCTAGCACTCAGACTGTGCTGTTGGACTGAATCGCTGAGGTCGGATTGGTCCATCAAAGCCGTATCGCCACCCAAATGATAATAACCCGCCGTCGCTTCTGCGGTAATAAGAGCGCAATAAGAAAATGCAACATCACAAGTTGGCCAAGTTGGCGTGTAATATATACCTAGGTGTACCGTGTCGCCAACATGCCATCCTTCACGTCGAATCACCCCCTCATAACGGTAATTTTGACCAGCTTCGTCGTCGTAACCCACATCAAGTTCGTAACTGTCAGTAATAACCAGATCAAAGTCAAAGGTTGCGGAAAATGCCGGTTTTCCAGTGAAAAACATAAAACATGCGGCAATCATTAATTGGTGTTTTTTCATAAAAATGCTCCTGCTTAATTATCCCTGAAGCTGACTAATAACTGCAATATCCCAGTATATGTACATCAAGCTAGAAAGCCAGGGATGGATATGCCTGAAATACCCTTCTGGCTAAGCATTGATTAATAGTTATAGTGTATCCCGTTGTCAAGACAAAACCCAGGGCAATCGCACTACGTTGATCTTATGGGACTCGTCGAGATGCCCACTCAATCTCAGAAAGCGGCTGGAATTCGCATGACACATTTCATAATCTTGATGTAAGCTGCGCTTACGCTATTTTATATCCCCCTCACCCTGGCCCTCTCCCGCAAGGAAGGGTGTTGTAAAAGCATGCCGCAAATATTCGCAAAAGTCGTAGGATGTGGTGAGGTACGAACCGCATCATTGATGTTCGTGAATCACTGCAAGCTGTTATTGATGCGGTTCGCACCGCTCACCACATCCTACGTTTTAACCCTTGCTGGTGGGGCAGCGACCCACCCTACGACTTTTGCGACACCCTCCTGGAGGAGAGGGGATGTTCTTTTTTTAGCTTGCCCATTACTTGATATCTATTCCATTAAACCTAAAAAGATCAGTTGGACAGCGTGAAGGGTGCGTTTGTGGCGGTGCAAGGAGTTGCAACGCCGCCATGTGCCGCCACAAGCGTGTCATTCACGTTGTAGCGTGAATGGCTATCTGTGCTACATACTGGCGCAATTAGGAGAAGGCTTGTTACTGATAACTATGACAGGGAATTGATGAGCCGCAAGGAGACCAATGAAACCCCACTCAACTCGATGTGGAACCGCTCTGATCCCAAGCAAAGGTGCAATCCAGACGGGAGAGGACATAGATCATTCCCCGCTCCCCTTCACCCATCATCATGGCCAAGGGAGTGTGTTGATTGAACATGTGACTGCGTTGACGTAGCCAACGCTTTGCCATGCTCGGATTGGTGGGATAACTGGTACGTAGCGCATCGTTAATCTGCACCAGGTATTCGATACGTTTGATGGTACTAGCATTGATGGGCAGCGGTTTATTATGACGGTATTGAATCATGTGGCGTGGCTTGCCATTGATATCCAACAGAGACATCATCTCCTCCGAATGCAGGCCCCAGCTATCGAATAGACTCATCACGCCTCGCGTAATCACCAGATGGTTATCTACAGCCCCATTTCTATTTTTAGCTATTGTCTCTGCCATACCTTTAATCCCTACTCATTAACTTGGTCTTTAATGAGTTTAGCACGATTCATTCAATTCAAACCTGATGAGAAAAAGGGTTATTATCCATCTTGCCAAAGCCTCTGCCACCAGCGCTTGCGATTGCTGGGCAGGGCCAAAGATGGCAAGTCGACGGGTGGAATTTTACTTAACACCCAACCTGGTAGCGGCGGGTTATCACTGTAGCCACAAGAGACACCAAGATTATTCGGGTCATAGATCTTAATGAACGCGGGTTGCTTAAGGTCGTCTGCATAGACGATACCGCAGTAATCCTCATCGTGCTCTTGCCTTAGTAGCTGATCAATCTCGGTAATAAACTTATTCAGCATCGCTGCGTCAGCCACCTCTATTGGTGGGGGCTCGCCTAGGGCATAGATATACCAGCCACCCTTGGCATCTTCTCTCAGTACTCGCCATAATTCATCCAAATGTGGCCAACGCAGTGTTGAAGTAAAACTACCTTTGAAGGCTTGTAAATAATTGTTTTGTTCTACCATATTTAGCATTCCGAATCGAGCCAGCCTCCTTGCTTAGGCATCACAACCCAGTTCCCAATAGTGTCAATCTCTTCAGAGGCCAGATTAACATGATACAAAAGCTCCAGGTATGAGATTCATGGACGATCTTGGGTATAATGGTGTTCTTTGCCTCAGCCGGTCATATCATGAAAACAGAGAGCCAAACCCTCTTCGAATCCAAACTGGATCTAAAACTTCTAAATCGGGGTAAAGTACGCGACATCTATGAGGTGGATAACCAACATCTGTTGATCGTAACCAGCGACCGCCTCTCTGCTTTCGATGTTGTGCTACCACAACCGATCCCAGGTAAGGGTGAGGTACTGACTCGGGTCGCTAACTTTTGGTTCGCTCACACCCAGTCACTGATACCCAACCATCTCGCCGCTATTCCCCTCGAAGAAATTGTACCTGATGCCGATCAACGGCGGGAGTTGGGCGACCGATGTATGATCGTCCGAAAACTTAAACCACTTCCCGTGGAAGCCATTGTACGTGGATACCTGATTGGATCTGGCTGGAAAGACTATCAGCAAACTGGAAGCGTATGCGGTATTCCATTACCAAAAAACCTTAAGCAAGCAGACCAGCTGCCTGAGGCTATTTTCACCCCATCTACCAAAGCCGAGATCGGCGACCATGATGAAAATATCGATTTTTCCCAGACAGAAGCTCTGCTCGGCAAAGCATTGGCAGAACAGGTGAAAACGATTAGTTTGAAGATCTACACAGAAGCGGCTGATTATGCCCGTCAAAGAGGCATAATCATTGCCGATACCAAATTTGAATTTGGTTTGGACCAGAATGGACACCTGCATTTAATCGACGAGGTGTTAACCCCGGATTCATCACGCTTCTGGCCAGCAGACACCTACCAACCCGGTACAAGTCCTGCCAGTTTCGATAAACAGTATGTTCGAGACTACCTTGAAACCTTGGATTGGGATAAAACACCTCCTGGACCAACACTACCGAAAGAGGTCATTATGAAAACAGCGGAAAAATACCAGGAAGCTGAGAAACGCCTGACCGAACGCCTATAATTATCTCATCAAGAGGTAGCTGCTCAAATATCCTATCTAAGAGTGTTAATGAACGGGGTTCCCCTAATGGCATGATAATTAAGCTAAGATGCTTACTTAATGAGCATATTTACATTAGAATGATCTAGTAGATTCTCAAGTTATTGAAATTTCGAGGTCACTACTTTAGTCAAATGTCACACCCAAATATAAAATTGGCTCGGGTTGTCATCTACACAACTTTGCGGTGTCCCCACTGCCAGCATTTAAAACGGTGGTTAAAGAAGAATAATGTACCCTTCTTGGATTTCAATGTTGCAAAGCCGGGTAAAATCCAGAAAAATTTCTTTGCGATTGGTGGACAAACCGTACCACTGGTCGTAATAGGCGATCAGAAGTTCGAAGGATTTAACCCCAATCAATTAAAAAAGGCCCTTGAACTTGAGGGCTTAGTCTAGCCCGAACATTCCTAAACCTAGTTTTCCCTTAGGTTGGTTTATAAGGCTCCATGACGCACTAAAGGGGGGCTCTACAAAGCCCCCCTTTCTTATCCCAGATGATCAACCCAGGCTTTAAACCTAAAAAAATCAGTTGATCTTTGGATCAAGCTCGCCGCTGTCATAACGCTTCTGCATATTTTCAAGAGAGATCGGGGTAATTTTATCTGCCATGCCTGCGGAACCAAAAGCCTCATAGCGAGATTTGCAGATATCAGCCATCGCCTTGGTCGCCTCTTTGAGAAACTTACGCGGATCGAAATTAGATCTATTCTCATGGAGATGTCTACGCACTGAACCAGTAGAAGCCATGCGCAAGTCGGTATCAATATTCACCTTGCGTACGCCATGCTTGATGCCCTCAACCACCTCTTCAACGGGTACGCCATAGGTCTCGCCCATATCTCCACCATATTCATTAATGATCGCTAACCAGTCCTGCGGCACTGAAGAAGAGCCATGCATGACCAGATGGGTATCGGGAATACGAGCATGAATCTCTTTGACCCGCTGGATGGCCAGAATGTCGCCTGTTGGTGGACGGGTAAACTTGTAAGCGCCATGGGATGTACCGATCGCAATAGCCAGTGCGTCCACACCAGTCTTTTTCACGAAATCAGCCGCTTCATCAGGATCGGTCAGTAACTGACTATGATCAAGTGTACCTTCGGCACCTACGCCGTCCTCTTCACCGGCCTGACCAGTTTCCAATGAACCCAAGCAACCCAGTTCGCCCTCTACTGAGACACCACCGGCATGGGCTATCTCGACCACCTTGGCGGTAACTTCTACATTGTACTCGTAAGATGAAGGGGTTTTACCATCAGTCATCAATGAGCCATCCATCATCACTGAGGAGAAGCCTGATTGAATAGAACGCAGACAAATAGCGGGGGATGTACCGTGATCTTGATGCATGCAAACTGGAATATGAGGATACATTTCAGTCGCGGCAATGATCAGATGACGAAGAAAAGGTTCGCCTGCATAGGAACGTGCACCAGCTGAACCTTGCAGAATAACCGGACTACTGACAGCGTCCGCCGCCTGCATGATGGCATGCACCTGTTCCATGTTATTGACATTGAACGCTGGTAGACCATAGCCATTTTCAGCGGCATGATCGAGAAGTTGGCGCAGGGAAATCAGAGCCATGATAGCCTCCTTGGTTTTGTGTTTATACTTGTTTCAATAGTTAGGCAACACATGATCGTGTATGCCCTCAATCAGATTCGCCGGTAAGCACAACATGCTCGCCGACTCGCATTACTTTCATGATATTGGTCTGACCCTCCACACCGGAGCGGTCACCTTTGGTGATAATCACCAAGTCATTCTCTCTAACCTCACCACGACGCAATAGTTCATCGATCACCTCTTCGTTGACCTTATCAATATTGGTGTGAGCCACATCAAAGCTCACCGGGTAGACTCCCCGAAAGAGTGTTACTTTTCGCCGGGTACGTACATGGCGGGTTAAGGCGTAGATAGGGATATCAGAACTGATTCGTGACATCCACTTTACTGTGGAACCCGATTCAGTTAGCGCTGCTATCGCTTTAACACCCAAATGGTTGGCAGTGTACATAGTCGCCATTGCAATCGACTCGTCCACACGACCAAAAACGGAATCAATCCGATGATGTGAACGCCTGGCTGTTTGATGCTTTTCCGCCTCGACACAGACCCGATCCATCGCTTTGACTACCTTATGGGGATATTTTCCTACTGAGGTTTCGGCTGAAAGCATCACGGCATCTGTCCCGTCAAGCACCGCATTCGCCACATCGAAGACTTCGGCACGGGTTGGAATTGGGCTCTCGATCATTGACTGCATCATCTGAGTCGCTGTAATCACGACAGAGTTCAACTCACGTGCTGTCTTGATTAACTCTTTCTGCACAGCAGGTAGCTCAGCATCGCCAATCTCAACACCCAGGTCACCACGAGCCACCATGATAGCGTCTGAGGCCTGTATAATCTCAGCAACGCAGTTTAAAGCCTCGGCTCGCTCAATCTTGGCAATAATGCCTCCCTTTCCTCCTGCTTCCACCAGCAGGCGCCGCGCCTCCATGACATCCTCCGCGTTGCGCACGAATGAGACAGCGAGATAATCGACATCGATCTCTGCGGCAAACAGGATGTCGTCCCTATCCTTATCGGTCAGAGCTGGGGCTGAGAGCCGTCACATCCTTGATCAGTTCAGGATAGGTTAAACCGACACGTTCAATGTCCCCAGCTTTCAGATCGCAATCGGCATCAAGGATGAATACACCATTCTCTTCAAGTTCGATGGCACCCTCTTTGAATCGTCCAATACGAATCTTCGGTCCCTGCAAATCGGCCAACACACCAATCTGTCTACCACAAGCCCGGGCCCGGTTGCGAATCCGTTCTGCCCGTTCCCGTTGGGCATCATGAATATCGTGAGAAAGATTGAGGCGAACGATATCAACCCCGGCATGGATGAGTTTATCGAGCACCTTTGGATCATCGGTTGCGGGCCCTAGGGTTGCAACAATTTTGGTTCGTCTTGGCATACCATTCCAGCTATCTACTTGAGGCATAATCTATCCGGCCAGACCCTTGCCAGACTCCATTTTTTATCAAAAAATCTACTGCTATTTAGCCGCACAGGCTTCCAACATCGCTACTGCTGGAAGCGTCTTGCCTTCCAGGTATTCAAGAAAAGCACCACCCGCAGTAGAAATATATGAGACTTTGTCATAAATATCATACTTTTGGATTGCTGCAATGGTATCGCCACCACCCGCCAGTGAAAAACCTGCCGACTCGGCAATCGCCATTGAAATAATTTTCGTTCCCTCACCAAACTGGTCGAATTCAAACACACCGACAGGTCCATTCCAGATAATCGTACCAGCCTGCTTGATGATATCGGCTAACTCATTGGCGCTATCAGGACCAATATCGAAAATCATCTCGTCGTCGGCAACCTCGGAGGCTCCTTTCAACACAGCAGGCTCATCTTCCGCGAAGTTCTTGCCAACCACCACATCAGTGGCAATCGGAATATTCGCACCACGCTCCTTCATCTTCTCGATTAAGGCTTGAGCGGTTGGAACCAGATCGTTTTCGCAAAGAGATATGCCTACATTTTGTCCTGTGGCTTTAAGGAAGGTATTGGCGATGCCACCACCGACTACCAACTGGTCAAACTTTTCCGACAGAGCTTCCAGCACAGTCAATTTGGTTGACACTTTGGAACCACCAACAATGGCCACCATAGGACGTACTGGGTTGGCCAATGCTTTGGCCAGATTATCCAGTTCACCTGCCAGCAGCAATCCAGCACAGGCGACAGGTGCAAACTGACCAGCGCCATGAGTTGAGGCCTGGGCACGGTGAGCAGTACCGAAGGCGTCCATCACATAGATATCGCACAATGCGGCATACTTTTTGGCTAGCTCTTGATCATCCTTCTTTTCGCCAACATTGAAACGGACGTTCTCAAGCAATACAACCTCACTTTCGGCAAGATCGATACCACCTTCAAGGTAGTCCTTAATCAGTCGCACTGAACTGCCCATCTTGGCAGACATATCGTCCGCAATAGGTGCCATGGAGTTCTCTTCTGAATAGACCCCCTCTTCTGGTCTACCACGATGCGACATCACCATCACCTTCGCGCCAGCCTTGACACAATGCTCAATGGTGGGCATAGAAGCCATGATTCGCGCATCCGAGGTCACCTTGCCGTCTTTGACCGGAACATTCAGGTCAGAGCGAATTAGCACACGCTTACCTGCAAGATCAAGATCGGTCAGCTTAATGAAAGACATAACAGACTCCTGCGTCATTGTAATTATTAAATATGAACATTGAGTTATGAATTTTGGCGACTCAGGTTACAACGCACCCAAATCAAAATTCATAACTTAAGGCTCACCTTGGTGAATCACGGGACGGAATGAACCCGTCCCGTGGGCTCAAAGCTTATTTTGAGACATGCTCCACCACACGAAGCATGTTGCATGTGTAGCCGTACTCGTTGTCATACCAAGAGACAACTTTAATAAAGGTATCATCCAGAGCGATGCCCGCACCAGCATCAAAGATAGATGGATTTGAACAACCACGGAAATCGGTGGAGACTACCTTTTCTTCGGTATAGCGAAGCACACCAGCAAGATCACCAGACTCGGAAGCAGCCTTCATTGCCGCACAGACCTCTTCATAGCTGGCACCTTTATTGAGTTCCACTGTCAGGTCAACCACAGAAACATCAGAAGTTGGTACGCGGAAAGCCATACCGGTCAGTTTGCCATTCAGCTCAGGTAGCACTTTACCCACAGCCTTGGCTGCACCAGTAGAGGAAGGAATGATATTTTCAAGGATACCACGGCCACCGCGCCAATCTTTCATTGAAGGACCGTCGACAGTTTTCTGTGTAGCCGTAGCAGCATGCACAGTTGACATCAAGCCACGCTTGATTCCCCAATTATCATTCAGCACTTTGGCAACAGGTGCCAAGCAGTTGGTGGTACAAGAAGCAGCTGAGACAATTGTTTGACCTGCATAGTCTTTATGATTCACGCCATAGACGAACATGGGTGTACTGTCTTTGGAAGGTGCGCTCTGCACGACCTTCTTTGCACCAGCATCCAGATGCTTCTGGCAAGTCTCTTCGGTGAGGAAAAAACCAGTACATTCAATAACCAGCTCAGCACCGATCTCATCCCATTTCAAATTGGCAGGATCGCGCTCAGCACTAAGACGGATTGTCTTACCATTAACTACCATGTTGGCACCGTCAACGGCGATATCACCATTAAAGTTGCCGTGTACTGAATCATACTTCAGCATGTAGGCTAGATAGTCAGGTTCCAACAAGTCATTGATACCAACTACTTCAATGTTGGGGAAGTCTTTAGCAATCGCACGGAAAGCCATGCGGCCGATACGACCAAAGCCATTGATACCTACTTTAATAGTCATTTTGATTCTCCGTTAATATGTAAGTAGCGTTGTAATCTAATAGGAATTACTAAAAGGATGCGCTTGGCGCATCCAAGATAAATAATCAGGCAGATACCTCATCGATGGCAGCCGAAACACTCTCGACAGTAAAACCAAACTCTTTGAACAGTTCGCCAGCTGGTGCAGATTCACCGAAATGGTTAATGCCGATGACCTTGCCATTAATACCAACATACTTATACCAACCATCGGTAACGGCTGCTTCCACCGCAACACGTGCTGTAACAGTTGAAGGCAATACCGATTCACGATAGGAGGCATCCTGCTCATCAAATAGCTTGGTGTTCGGCATTGATACAACTCGTACTTTTTTCGTTGAGGCTGCGGCAGCTTTCACAGCTAGGTCTACTTCTGATCCTGTTGCAATGACGATAGCATCAGGTGTGCCATCGCAATCCACGAGGACATAGGCACCCTTGGTGATATTGGAAATCTGCGCTTCGCTGCGTTGCTGATGGGCAAGCCCCTGACGGGAAAAGATCAAACAACTTGGACCACTATGCTTCTCCACAGCCGCCTTCCAGGCTACGGCAGTTTCCACGGCATCACAGGGACGCCAAACATCCATATTGGGAATCATACGCAGGGTAGGAATCTGCTCAACGGGTTGGTGAGTAGGACCATCCTCACCTAAGCCAATAGAGTCATGCGTATAGACAAAAATCGACTGAATTTTCATCAGTGCCGCCATGCGCAGAGCGTTACGAGCATATTCAGAGAACATCAGAAAGGTGCCACCATAGGGGATAAAACCACCATGCAGTGCCACACCATTCATGATCGCCGACATACCAAATTCGCGCACACCATAGGAGATGTAGTTACCATCCGCGTTGCCATCAGTAATCGACTTGGATCCAGACCAGGCAGTGAGGTTTGAAGGAGTAAGGTCGGCAGAGCCGCCCAAAAACTCAGGCAGCAGAGGTCCGAAGCCATTAAGTGCATTCTGCGATGCCTTACGGGTAGCTGGTGACTCAGCCTTAGCGTTGACTTCAGCGACGAATTTTGATGCCTCAGCTTCCCAGTTGGCCGGTAACTCACCAGCCATACGGCGGGTAAACTCAGCAGCCAGTTCAGGGAAAGCTGCCTGATAGGCAGCAAACTTCTCATTCCAGCTGCTTTCAGCTTCACTACCTGCTGATTTTGCATTCCAGCCATCATAGATTTCTTGAGGTACAACAAAGGGGTCGTGGCTCCAACCCAGTTGTTCACGCGTAGCAGCAATCTCTTCTGCACCGAGTGGTGCACCGTGACAGTCGTGGCTACCCGCCAGATTGGGTGAACCGAAGCCGATGGTGGTTTTACAGCAGATCAGAGTGGGTTTCTCCCCATTCGCCTTAGCTGCCTCTATCGCCTGGTTAATCGCATCCCCATCATGGCCATCAACATCTTTAATCACCTGCCAGCCATAGGCCTCAAAACGCGCTGGGGTGTCATCGGTAAACCAGCCTTCGGTTTCGCCATCGATACTGATGCCGTTATCATCCCAGAATGCGATCAGCTTATTTAGGCCAAGCGTGCCGGCCAGGGAGCAGGACTCATGGGAAATACCCTCCATCATACAGCCGTCACCCATAAACACATAGGTGTAATGATCGACAATATCATGACCTGGCTTATTGAACTGGGCCGCAAGCGTCTTCTCTGCCAGTGCCATGCCGACACCGTTGGTGATACCCTGACCTAAAGGACCTGTGGTGGTTTCCACACCTGGTGCATAACCATATTCAGGATGCCCTGGTGTTTTTGAGTGCAACTGACGAAAATTCTTCAAGTCATCGATGCTCAACTCATAGCCAGTAAGATGGAGCAGGGAATAGATCAACATTGAGCCATGGCCATTAGAAAGTACGAAACGGTCGCGATCGGCCCAATCCGGATTCGCCGGATTGTGTTTCATATGATTATTCCAAAGCACCTCTGCGATATCGGCCATTCCCATGGGCGCACCCGGATGACCTGAATTGGCTTTCTGCACTGCATCCATACTCAGGGCACGAATTGCATTGGCTAGTTCTCTACGTGAGGACATTGACCCCTCCTGATTTATTAAAATGATTCGGTTATCTGCACTATGTCAGAAAATGTTTTATTCTTTAGATAAAGGCAAGCGGCACCGTAGCGCCAAATTTGTTATCCGTAGTTAC
>JARRQF010000240.1:0-5852 GCA_037382065.1 Candidatus Thiodiazotropha sp.
ACGCTGTCCAACTGATCTTTTTAGGTTGAAAAGGGCGAGCCATTCCCTGCGCATTGCGCCTTCTCTCCTGGCCTGAGCAGGCTTCTATCATCGTCAATTTGTATGAAGCACCACACTAGCGGCCCCCTCCCACAGCACCTTTCTATTACCCACAAAGATTAGTTCGAGCATTCCATAATCGAAAAATCAATAAAACAGCAGAGTTCTCTCTTCTAGCCATTTTCGTCAAAATTAGTTGACGCACTGCTATTCGTCAACTAATATTGACGCATGAAATATATAAAATCACTTCCACCACCAAATAAACCTGAAGATGCACTAGCCGCTGTAGCTGCGCTCCGCCATATGGCGGAGCAATTAGAAAGAAAGGCCGTCAAAGAAGCTATTTCTCAAGGTTGGAGTTGGTCGCAAGTGGCCCAAGCGCTAGGAGTTTCAAAGCAAGCAGCCCATAAACGCTATGCTGCATGCATTAATAATACAGCGAACCGGAAAGGAAAAAGCGATGTTTAAGCGTCTTTTATTACGTTTTCGAGATATGAAAACCATTGGAAAGCTGATATCTGGTGCAGATGAACAGGCAAACCTCATGGGCGAAGAAAAGCCTGGAGCTGAGCACTTTGTGCTTTCTGCACTGAATTTAGAAGATTGTACGGCAAAGCGAGTATTTGACAAGCTTGGAATAGATTCGAAGCAATTCCAAAACGCCATTAAATCACAGTATAGTGAGGCTCTAAGCTCTTTAGGTATCCATGGACTAGCTGCCGAGATTGAACCAGAGCCAATAAAATCAGAGAAAATATTTTCCAATTCGCAACCTTCAGGCCAAGATTTGATGAAATCCCTTTATACTCTCAAAAAAGAGGATAAAGAGCGGCCGCTATTAGGGGCACATGTAATAATTGTAGCCGCTTTCATAGAGTATGGTGTGGTGCCGAGGGTATTTAAGGTTTTAGAGGTCGATCGGAAGTTGCTAGCCAAAACAGCGAGGGAAGAAATTGTTACGGTATAGTACGAGGTAAATAGCATCTAATCGGGATAGGAAGCCGCTCTAGCGGCCCCCTCCTCCCACACTATGAATACCAGAAGCGACCATATATTTTCCTAAAAAAGCTCTTCATTTTTAATCGACACGCAAAGAGTCTACAGATTTTGGTTTGGTTACATAGACATCTGATATCTCATGGCCCGCTATACCTAAAAAGTCTAATCTATACTGTCCAGTCAATAAGCCTTTCTGGTCAGTAATACCATCACCCTCTTTACCTGTTACATTTGGGATTGTTGTATTCATAATAGAAGTATTCCATCTTGACAATAGATTGCTTACAACAACATTCCCTTCAACTTCATAATTTTCTGCACCCTTAAACCTAATCCAAGATGAACCATTGACAAAGGTATTTCTGTATATGTAAGAATTATAGTGCTTCCCATCATAAACGGTATTGTGCGCCCACATCATACCTACCGTTCCTTGATTATTTTGGGGGAGTCTTACTCTGTTCCAGCAAATCTCATGATCATGAGGAGCCCCCATGCCAGTGGGTGTATTATATCCAAAACCCATTTGCTCGCCGTCAATATTATCAAAAGCTTCATTGGCTCTGGTGGTGGCAAAAGAAACTGTCTGTTTTCCAAAAAAACCGGCGTTGGAGTCACTATTTCTAGCAGTGTTTTCTTCGACCAACCAGTACGATAGACCATATGCTTCTACATACGAACCGTTATACCCTAGATTATGAATCTCAGTCAGAGTGTTATGCTTATATAAGAAGTAATTTTTATGTGTTCCGGTATCAGAAACAAATACTGTTGAGGTATTATCTGTCCCAACTTGACCTGGAAGTAAATTATGGAATTGGTTCCGCCACCAAGTAGACCTTGAAACATCATTCGTAGCCCAGAAGAAGTGCGCATTAGCTACATCCTGTCTTCCATTCGCCCATTTTATATCTGCGATAAATATATCCTTAACATTGGTGCCACCTCTAGTAAAAATTTTAGCCGTTGAACAATCCAGAATCGCCAGCTCACCAGGGTAACCGATAATTGATGGCGATTTTACACCTGTATTTATTTCAACATTACCATTATGTGCCGGATCGCCTACTACTGAATAATTCCCTCCTCTGAATACAATGATCTTATTAGCGTAACTATTGTCACTGGCATCTCCTTTATACCAATCAGCCCACGATCCAAGAGGTTGATCTATAGTGCCGATTTTTGCCCCACTAGAATCATCATCTATAAAAATGAATTGATTAGCATCTATAGTAACACTCCAAGTAGCGGTAATAGAGTTAAGCTCTTGATCGGTAATTTTGATAGTAAAAGACTCTTCCCCAGTGCTAGTAGTAGGTAGCCAGGAAACAACACCATAATTTTCATCTCCATAAAGCTGGCCGATAACCGCTCCAGCTGGCCCTGAAATTATCTCATATTTAAAAGGCCATGCGCCACCTTGGACACCTATAGGAACCTCATAAGGCATATCAGGATGAGCCCAGCGATGTCGAGAATGACTTTGTGTCTCATTATTTGGCCTAGGATAGACAAGCGCCATCGGCATTTTTGCTGGTACAAAATTCTCACTTGGTAAAGGAAAACTTATCCCACTAGCAGAAAAGCTAGATAAAACTAATATTAGGGATAAGAAGTAATACTTTATAGTCATGGTGGGTTACCTTAATAACGAAGTATAAGGAGAATAACCGCTATCACCTATACATATCAAGGCGAAAAACTTGAGCCTGGATATTTCTGAATTAGCCCCCAATCGATTCAACTCCCCTGACTTTCTTGCTAAATCCGCCCTATTGCACTGCACTGCCTTCCTAGCCTTCCGGCTTCGTTTAGGCAACAGGCCGCCAGACAATCTATCCTTGTGTTGCTGTGCCCTGTAGAGATGCGTGAAAACCCAGCGCTATGTAAATCAGCCTGCCCAGCGGCTGGTCCCCCACGCGGATTAAGTGGCTTTGATGCTCTGAGTCTAGGGTGCAGGGGATGCAGGAAGGCATTGAGAAAGGCCGAAAGACCAGGGCAATTGCACTACAAAGGACTCGTTTTCGCGCATAATAGAAACAAATCGCCACAAAAATGTTGCAAAGCATTTCGTTTTGGTTGAGAAGTTTAGCAAGCTCAGCGGTTATTGGATCCCCCTCACCAGGCCCTCTCCCCTTGGAGGATGTTGTAAAAGCATGCCGCAAATATTCGCAAAAGTCGTTAGGTGTGGTGAGGTACGAACCGCATCATGATTTTCGATCATGTGCCAATATTTGAGTAAGATATTCCATGGTATTTTTAAACCGATAGGTCATTCTTTTTGAAGTCGCGATAAAATTCGTGATTGCGTAGGATGCGGTGAGCGGTGCGAACCGCATCAATCGTGCTGTCCACTTCACTCCATGCTTTTTACCTTTCAAGTATTTTGCCTCAGGCCTTAAGCCCTTTGTAACATTAAATCATTAATCTTCATACTCCCACTGGAAATACCGTTGAAGCACATTACAGCTTTCGCTCCAACTGTCTCGACAACTAGCGTTTAATATTTCTAGGATACCTTGACGAATGGCATCGTAATCATACTCAGAGATTACCAACGTTCTATTTTTCACTAAAAATATTCCATCTCGATGTTTTTTTAAAGCCTCTGGAGTTGCCAAAGTTACGTAGAATATATTGCAGCCTTCCTCACCATCTGAATATGCGATTTCCATATCCAAGCAAATGAACACATCTTCTTCTGATAAAGGGTACCATTTAGATAGATCTACTTCTGAAGAGGATATAGACTTTAATATCAGTTTATTTTTCAAAACACACTCTTTTCAGCCAATTCAAATATATCATTTAACGCACTGGGAAACTCTTCTCTGAACCAGCCTGGTACATTCGCTACGAGGTTATTAATATATAGAAGTAACGAGTTACCCCCTAAATTGAATTCGCCAGCCATGGCCATTTGAATAGCAAATAGAGGATGGTGACCTTTGTTCGCCATCGTTTGCAGATAGTAGGACAGAGGATTCGTAAACGCTCAATCGTTCAGGGAGTGTCAGTAAGGTCCTCTCCGCAGATATTGCAGACATTCACTTCAGATTAGGCATTTCAGGCGCTTATGGCATCGCTAAACTATACCTAATATCATACCATTGCATGGTTAGATGGGAAGAGCCCCTATAACTGATCATATAAATATGTTCTGTGTGGCTACGATATCGGGTTTTATGGGTGCCGTATTCAGCTCCTCTGCCACTCGTTATTGCCTTCCTATCGGAGCCTTGGCAATTGCACTACAAAGGACTCATTTTCATGCATAATAAAAACAAATAGCAACAGTAGATAACAAAAAGGCATGGAACAATTCGTAACGTGCGGTATGAGCATATTATGTAGGATGTGGTGAGGCACCAACCGCATTAGGCAACCGTGGCTTTTACTTCCTGCCTATCTCAGTCTATTAACTCCCTGAGCAGGGGATAGGCTAACTATCTGAATTAAGCAGGATACGCCATGAAAACGCGAATTCAATGAGATTGTCTTTTTTAACTGCCCATGCAACAATTATGAGCTATAATTATGCGTAATTTCATATACATGGGAAGCAGGACATTTATTTCAATAATTAAAAAGCTCATCCTAATAATATGTATTAGCTTTTAATATCTTAATTGGATTTGGCGTTATTGCAGTTAGTGGAGCAGCACTTGTCTAGTGTAATTACCGCGAGAGTTCTTTCTTTAGTTGGGCATCCTGCATTGCTTATGCCGGCAACGTTTTTATTCAGTGTCGCAGGCAATGACGCGTCGGCACTCACGCTCCAGACTGTGGTTGTAGGATCAGTGTTTGTGGGGGGCAGCACCATCGCCTATAGCTGGAGGCAAGTCCGGGAAGGACGCTGGTCTCACGTCGACGCATCACTTCCGCATGAGCGTAGCCAGATCAATTTATTTTTAATGGCCCTGTTCTTTGGGGCTGCGGCCCTCATGGTTGCTCTGGACCAACCGCAGCCCCTTGTCTTAAGCTCTGCGTTAAGTGGCGCTCTCGTCGCGCTCGGGCATCTATTGCGTCCATGGTTAAAGATGTCATTACACGTATCCTTTGCCGTATTTGCCGCCTCGTTTCTCTGGCCAAGTATGGTTGGTACATTAGTGATTCTTATATTAGCCATTGCGATAAGTTGGTCCCGGTTAGCATTAGCTCGCCACACTTGGCAAGAGGTGATAATTGCGCTGTTGGCTGGTGCCGTTACTGGTACTGTATTCAATCTGGCTACAGGTATTGGTGGCGCATGCCTTTCCAGCACCTAACTAACCCATCAGGGCTGAATTGAATCGGGGACTTGCGTGAAGAGCTGTGCTTCTGCGTGAGTGAGTGTGACTGAAGAGCCCTGTGCGGGAAAACTGCACGCCGAGATCTGTTCAGGGGGGTGTCGGGTAACCGGCGGTCTCACCGCGACTATTTATTAGAGATAGCCTCTAAGAGGAAAATGACATTGAACGAAGGTGAATCAGTCAAGGTTTATATTCGTCGAGTTAATTGAGTAATAGATTATATAAAGGCCAACCTTTCTATTGCTTACGACGTAGGCTTTAGTAGTCCATCGGTGTATTCATGTGAATTTAAATCTTTCTATAAACTACCTCCTTCCAAATGGAAATGCTTTGCAACATTTTTGTGGCGATTTGTTTTTATTATGCACAAAAACGACTCCTTTGTAGTGCAATTGCCCTGGGTACTAGATATGGCATTTCGAGAGGACGAATGCCGCGTCCGAAAAGGATATGGCTCAGAAAATTTAGCACGACTAAGGCATATTGCATTAAATCTTCTTAAGCAGGATAAAACAG
>JARRQF010000241.1:0-5834 GCA_037382065.1 Candidatus Thiodiazotropha sp.
GGCTTCTCCCTTTCCAAGGCGCGCAACAACGCGGATGACCGCTTAGCGTCTCGCCCGAAGGGAAGCCTGCTCAGGCCAGGATACTGCGTTGCAATGCTTGAAAAGGGCGAGCCATTCCCGGCGCATTGCGCCTTGTCTCCTGGCCTGAGCAGGCTTCTATCATCGTCAATTTGTAGAAGCACCACACTAGGGTCTGGTTAGTAATGGCATCCGTGTCACTCCTCGCGTATCATTCCACCGATTGTTGATTTGAGTGGAATAAGTTCGAACTGACTAATTGTATGGCTGAGGCTAGCGCATGGAACAGGTGAGATTTGAAGAGCAGTTACAAGCTTACGAGCAGTGGAAAAAAGATGTCATCAACACCATTGAAGAGTATGGCCCCTGGCTTGAAGAGAATCAATTATCCTCTGAGGAGATCCAGCAGCGTATCAGTCACACGCTCAATAGCCTTAAAAGTGATAAACTCACGATCGCATTTGTAGCCGAATTTTCGCGTGGAAAAACAGAACTAATCAACGCGATATTCTTTGCTGATTATGGTCGCAGGCTACTACCTGCTGATGCTGGGCGCACCACGATGTGTCCAACTGAGATATTCTACGATGATATTCGCGATGAGGCTTATGTACGCCTCCTTCCCATCGAAACACGCCTGCAGGAAAGCTCCCTCATACAACTGCGAAACGATACCAAACAGTGGGTCCACTACCCCCTCGAAACCGAATCAACAGAGCAAATGCGGGCCGCTTTAAGTGAAGTAATACAGACCAAGGAAGTTACGTTGGATGAAGCAAAGCGCCTGGGGCTCTATAGCCAGGACCTGCATCCTCATCAATCCAAGCCACCAGAAATGATCGAGGTTCCCAAGTGGCGCCACGCCCTAATCAGCTTCCCCAATCCCATGCTAAAAAAGGGGTTGGCTATTCTCGACACCCCCGGTTTGAACGCCTTGGGTACTGAACCAGAGTTGACACTTACTATGCTGCCAGCTGCTCAGGCGGTACTATTCGTGCTTGCTGCCGACAGCGGCGTCACTCGTAGCGATATGGAGATATGGCAACACCACATTAAAGGCTTTCAGAGCGGCCGCAAGCCTGGTTTGATGGTGGTACTGAATAAAATCGATACACTGTGGGACGGCCTACGTGAACATGAAGATATCCATGACGCGATTAAAAACCAGCAGACCACTACCGCTGAGATGCTGGGTGTAGAACCCCGAGTTGTATTTCCAATATCCGCCCAGAAAGGCTTGCTGGCTAAGATTAAAGGCGATCAGTCTCTGTTGAAAAAAAGCGCGCTTCTGGAGTTGGAAAACTATCTAGCTAAGGATATCCTCAACATCAAACAGCAGATTGTTCGCGATATGGTCAGCAGCGATGTTGGTCAAATGCTCGACAACAGTCGCAGTATGCTATCTGGCAAGCTTAATGACACCAAGCGCCAGCTTGAAGAACTGGAAGAGCTGAGCGATAAAAGCGATGATGTCATCACCAACCTAATGGAAAAGACTCGTAGTGAGCAGGCGCAGTATCTGCGTGATGTCGAGTCATTTCAACTAAGCCGCAAGCAACTGAAGCAGCAAGCCTATCAGCTTACTCAGACGCTCAGCCTGGAGGCATTGCAAATAACCATCGAAAACTCCCGCAAAGAGATGATCAATAGCTGGACCACCAGTGGCATGAAGAGTTCGATGAAAAATCTCTTCGATGAGGCCCGCAACACTATGCTCAAAATCGTCACTCAAAGCGAGCAAACCCGCAAACTGATCCGCGCTATCTATCGTAAATTCCAGAATGAGCATGGATTTGCGGTCGTACAGCCAAAGATGTTCTCAATCGTAAAATATCGGGTTGAACTGGAGCTACTGCACCAAGAGGCGGAGATATTCCGTAACAGCCCGGTCACCGCAATGATGGAACAAAACTTTGTCGTTAAAAAGTTCTTCTCTGCACTGGTCAAGCGAGCCCAGGATATCTTCACACGAGCCAATGAAGAGATTAATAGCTGGCTCGGCTCTACCCTTGAACCACTCGTCTTACAGATCAAGGATCACAAAGAGATGATGGAGAAGAGATTAAGCAACCTGCAAAAAATTGGCCAATCACGTAATACTCTGCAATACCGGATTCTTGAGCTTCAGGATCTGTACACTGATCTTGCAAGGCAGTTAACGGGACTACGTAACATGTCTAACCGGTTGAGCAACAGTCGTCCATTACACCCTACCCAGCGACAAAAGCCCAAACTGGTGAAGCAAAACGCCTCTTAGCCTGCTGTGCCTTGCCCTGAACGGCGGGCTTGTCGCGCACCTGCTCACAAGCCCCCAACTTCACGCTATCTCCCCGATCGATTATACTTAAACCTAATCAAGACCGGCCATTCAGACCGGCGTCAAAGGAGGAGTTCATATGTTTTTATTTAAATTTATTACCCGAGTGCTGCTGGCACTACTCTTTACTCTGCCCGCCTGGGCAGAAAACAGTACTACCATTCCTGGCGGCTATACCATTCACCACAACGCTATACCCAGTAGTTCACTGGATCCCGCTATCGCCAAACAATATGGAATTCAACGGAGTAAATACCGGGGCATGTTAAATGTCAGCATCATTAAATCTGCGGAGGGCACAACTGGTAAATCATCTGAAGCGGTGGTGATGGCCAAGGCAAATAACATTCGAGGCCAATTAATCAGCATTCCCATGCGCAAAGTTAACGAAGGTGATGCCATCTATTACATCGGAGAATTCCGCATAGCAGACCAGGAGACCCTGAATTTCGAAGTAGAGGTGCAACCCAAAGGGATGACCCGTTTCTACACGGCTAAATTCAGCCAAGATTTTTATATTGATTAAGATTTGAATCCATGGGCTCTACCAGAAGAATCAGCTGACCGCTCCATTACTAAGTAGCAAATTCCTGACTCCGAAGAAATAGCCTCAATATACTAACCAGAGCATAAGTATTACAACCTTCAGCCTTCGTATGACGACACATGGCAGCCTTGCAACCCCCTGGAATAGCTAGACTATTCCAGGGGGTTGCAAGAGTGGTCCTTGCCCTGCACCAGCACAAACGCACACTTCACGCTGCCCAACTGATCTTTCCAGGTTGATTTTATCTCTGTGAAACCCGATGATTAGCCGCAGCTTACTTTTAAATTATCAGTTTATACCATGCAACTAAATCTTATTATCGACGACTGGTCAATGAATCTAAAAATCCCCGATGGCTATACTGAATCCATGAGCGAATCATTTGAAAAAATGGATCGAGATATGGACAAGGGATGGCAAATTGGCCAGAAATGGATAAGAACCCCCAGCACAACCCAACGATGCCAATTGGTAGCAGGTAAGCTTCTGACTGCACTTGAAACAGATAATGAACCGCTTGCTATCATGATGGGCGGCTACATTGTCTCCCGCATGAAGGGAATTAAGCGAATTGTTATTGATAACACTGGCGAACCGGAAGAGACTCGTTTTGATTGACTCGAAGCGATATTATCATTCAACCTAAAAAGATCAGAACGCTCTCACCAAGGTCACTAAGCCAAAGAGTATCACGGTGAGACCCGCCGCCCTGCGAACCCGAATGTCCTTCAGCCAACGGGCAAGACTGCCCGCCAACATACCCATGGCAAATAGATTCGGCAGTGTACCCAGACCAAAGGCCAGCATCAGACCAGCACCCTGAAGTACGCCCCCAGCAGATACTGTCCAGATCAGCATACTGTAGACTAGGCCACAAGGTATCCAGCCCCAGGCAAGTCCAAGTATCCAGGCCTGAGCAGGCGTCTTGACCGGTAATAGTTTCCTAGCAAAAGGCTCTATACGCTTCCACAGGCCGTTGCCAAGATTCTCGATTTTGGACAAACCCAACCACCAGCCACCGAGATAGAGCCCGAGCAATATCATGAACAGCGCTGCAATCACCAAAAGCACCTGCTGTGCCGCATAGATAGGCACCAGTTGCGCTAGTAACACGCCCAGCCCACCCATTATAGCCCCAGCCAGAACATAACTCGTGATGCGGCCAAAGTTATAACCCAGCTGATAAGAGAGGGTTTTCCCAAACTGGTCACGGATTGACTCAGGCAGGCCAAAAGTCAGCGCCCCGACAATGCCACCACACATCCCAGCACAATGACCACCGCCCAACAGGCCAACCACAAAAGCAGCGAAATAACTTCCCTGCTCCATCACGCAGGACTCCTCATTTGAGCTGCCATACTGGACAGGTCAGAACCAATCAATATTTTCATAATCCATATTTCTCTATCGCTGAGGTATCAATAATCATCATTTTTAACCGGAGTATCGTCACCCCTATTTTCCGGGGGCGGCAAATAACGCATCGCTAACAGAATCAACAGCAGCACAGGCACCCCCAATGAGGCGGTTAACAGAAAAAATTGGTTGTAACCTAAGCTATCAACCATTACCCCGGAAAAGCCGCCAATAAATTTGGGTAACAGTAACATGACCGAGCTGAAAAGAGCGTACTGAGTTGCAGAATAGGAGACATTCGTGAGACTTGAAAGGTAAGCAACAAATGCAGCAGTTGCCAAGCCAGCGCTCAAATTATCAGCCGAGATCACCACAACCAGAAATGCCACGCTATGGCCTACCTCAGCCAATCCGGCGAATAGCAAATTTGTAGCGGCGGCCAGTATTCCACCCAACAGTAGGATCCTCATCACATTAAAACGTGCCACCAACATCCCGCCAGCCACGGCACCCAATAAAGTCATAACGACTCCAAAAACCTTCACAACCAAGCCAACCTCGCCTTTGCTGAAACCCAGGTCGACGTAAAAGACACTCGAAATAACACCAAGTACCACATCAGAAATGCGATAGGTGGCGATTAGGGATAGCAGCAAAACAGCCTGCCAGCGATAGCGACGAAAGAAATCAGCGAAGGGGCAGATCACGGCATCGTAAAACCATTCGGCCTGACGGCGTAGTATGCCAGGCAGCCAACTCTGTTGTTCAATCATCTGCTCAACCTTTGCCTCCTGCTCCAATGTCAGTTTATCGGGACGAACATCAGGCTCAGGTATCAGGAGCACAGTCACAACACCGATTAACATTAAAATGGCCATACTCAGATAGACAAACGCCCATGCAGCCAATTGATATCCCGTTTCTGATGGAGCCACCCACTCAGCAAGGCCTAAGGCACCACCACCACTAACAATCATCGCTAGACGATACCCAATCATGTAATTGGCCGCCATGATCCCCTGCAGCTTCACTTCTGCTGATTCGATACGGTAGGCATCGATAGCGATATCCTGTGTTGCTGAGGCAAAGGCGACCATCAGCCCCAACAAGGCAAAGGGACGCAAACTCTGCAGTGGGTCAGAGAAGGCCAAACCACATAGCCCCACTATGACCACCATTTGGGCAAAGATCATCCAACTACGACGACGCCCCAGTCGCCGAGTCAGCCATGGTAGTTCCATCCGATCAACCAGAGGTGCCCAAACCCATTTAAAGGCGTATGCCAATGCCACCCAACTCAGAAAGCCGATCGTTGAACGGGCAATACCCGCTTCACGCAGCCAAAAAGAGAGTGTGCCAAACACCAGCAACAAAGGTAGACCCGCCGAAAATCCCAAAAAAAGCATATTACGTACGCCCGGCTGCCAATAGGCGGACAATGCCTGGTACCAGCTGGATAACTTACTGACTGAAATCACGAAGACCTCTGAGAATGGAATGGTTGGTGCATTATCCTAAAAAGATCAGCCTGTAACGTAATTTACTCAATAGGTGACCATGACCGCCTAAGTTACATCTTCAACCTAAAAAAATCAG
>JARRQF010000241.1:5839-8932 GCA_037382065.1 Candidatus Thiodiazotropha sp.
AAAATCAGGAATCTATTACTAGAATGGAGCAATCAACTGATTTTTTTAGGATTATAAGCGCCTTGTGCCAACAAGTCCCCTATCCCCTTCAGACAGGTTACCTAACTGCGCAAAAAGCCCCGTCGTTCAGAACGGGGATGAATAGTGCGGACAGCGTAGTCGTCCATGTTTTTTTATTAGCCGGGTGTTTATGTTGCTTGATATATTGTTTATCGCTGTTCTTTAGGGCGGCGAGGATGTCAAAATACCCTCCTCTCTGAAAGATAGGTATTCGATTATGCAGGATTATCAACAGGAATTTCTCGATTTTGCGCTTGATGTAGGCGTGCTGAAGTTTGGTGAGTTCACACTAAAATCTGGACGTATCAGTCCCTACTTCTTTAACGCTGGGCTATTCAATACGGGTGCCAGCCTTGCCAGACTAGGGCGATATTATGCACAAGCTATTGTCGATTCAGGAATAACATTCGACGTACTTTATGGGCCAGCTTATAAAGGCATTCCATTGGCAGCCGTCACCGCTGCCGCCCTACATGACCAACATGGCCAAGATATTCCTTACGCCTTCAATCGTAAGGAGGCGAAGGACCACGGTGAGGGAGGGGTGATTGTCGGACACGCCCTGGAAGGCAAAGTAATGATCATTGATGATGTCATCTCTGCTGGCACCTCAGTGCGCGAATCAGTGGAGATTATCCAAAGTGAAAAAGCGCTACCTGCCGGTGTTGTGATCGCCCTGGACCGCCAGGAGCGCGGACAAGGTAAGCGATCAGCCATTCAGGAAGTCGAAAGCGATTATGGCATTCCGGTTAGCGCCATTGTGCATCTTGAGCAGTTGATCGAGTATCTTCAGCAAAAAGATAACGACAGTGAATCGCTACTGCGCATCCAAACCTACCGGAATCGTTACGGCGTTTAGGATCGGGGAAATTAATAATCATCCAAAGATTGGATGATTATATATTTCCTCGGCCCTTAGTATCCTATTTCGTATTCAGCGGTCCGCTTAGTCATGGAGGAGGCTTTGCAGCCCCTCTTAGCCAATAATCAGCTTGGTCCCAACCAATAGGCAGACCACCTCAAACGCCCGTTTGATCCATCGATTACCTTTGATAATCGACAGGTGAGCCCCCAGATAGCCACCAAGCAGTGACCCAGCGATCAGCACCGGAATCCATTCCCAGCGGATATGCCCCAGTATGCCCAAAGTAACTGCTCCTGCACCATTCCAAAACATTCCCACCAAAACAAGGGTATGTGCCACAGCCCGTCGGTAGTCAAGACCAAACCACTGCACCAGCCAGAGCGTTACAAACAGGCCAGTGCCAGAAGTGAGTGAGCCATTCAACATTCCGATCAGGAATAGCCCAATTCCGCCAACCATTAACCCTGACTTATCTCGATGTATGGCTCGGTACTCTTGGCCCAGATGGGGGCTTAAAATGGAGTAGAGACTCAAACCAAGCGTCAACAACCCTAAAGCCACTTGTGCCATTCGATCGGGCAGATGCAGGATCAGGCTTGCCCCGAGAATGACACCAGGTATTCCAGCTGACAGCATAAATATGACAAACTGCCGCTCCAACCCCCCTTCTCGCAGATGCCTAATGGTAGCGCCAACCCCCAAGGCTACAGAGGCCACCTTGTGAGTTGCCAGCGCAATACCGAATGGCAATCCTAAAAAGATCAGTGCCGGCAATTGAACCAAGCCAGCACCACCTCCTGAAAAGGAAGAGAAGAGATTTGCCAGAAAAGAAATAATAAAAAGACTAAACTGTTCCACAAAGCAACTATCTAATGTGTTAAGGCACGAAGTATAATCAATCTAAGCTATCATTTGACAAATAATTTACATTAAAGAGTGTTCGTTAAGTATGCCTTTGAGAATTAATCTAATCGCACTACTTCTATGTGTTATCTCTTTCAGCTGCCCGGCTGCAAAACTATACAAGTGGGTAGATGATGAAGGACGCACCCACTATTCCGACAAGCTGCCGCCAACAGATACCCATCGGGCAAGATCCCAATTGGACGAGCATGGCATCACAATAGACAAAGTTGATGCTGCAAAGACTGCAGAAGAACGCCGCCAGGAAGAGGAACAGGAACGCCTGCGCCAAGAACGGCAACGAATAGTGGAGAGGCAGAGGACTCAGGACAGGGTGCTTTTACGTACCTTTCGTAGCGAAGATGACATTCTGATGGCACGGAACGGACGGATTGAGGCCATAGAGACAAAAATAAGGGTCATCCAGGCGAATATCAAAAGGCTCAAGATAACCCTAGAAGAGATGCAGCAAGATGCCGCAAAAAGGGAGCTAAGCGGTCGCCCGGTTTCAGAGACATTAAAGAATGATATCAGGAGCAAGAGGAATGCCCTGAAAAATGCCTACCGGTCAATCATCAATCGCGAAAGTGATAAAAACAAGATTCGCCAACAATTTGCCAAGAATCAACGGCGTTTCCGAGAACTAAAAAAACTGAATAATGCCAATAGCCCAATTATTGAGGCCCAAACATCCTTTGATGACGCTTTACTCAATGTATTTGATTGCCAGGAGGACAAGGTCTGCAATAAACCCTGGCAACTTGCCAAGCAATACCTGAAAACCCACAGCACCACTCCGATAAGCTTAAGCGGAGATGATATCATTATTTCCCAGGAACCCACGGAACTAACTGACATCAGTATTTCGCTATCACGTTTTATAGACCCGAGGAGGAACCGTACCGTCATTTTCATGGACCTCCAATGCCTAAGCGAGTCTCACAAAAGAAACACATGCCAGAAAAAACCAGAAATAAAAAGCCTTAAACAGAAATTCCAAGCGGCACTCACGCAAGAATGATCCTAAAAAATCAGTTGACCGTTCCACTCTAATAGCAGGTATCTGATTTTAATGAAAATGGCTTCGATGGCCATGGTCACCTATTGGGTGAATCACGCTGCCCAACTGATCTTTTTAGGATAGTCGAGGCTAGTGTGGTGCTTCATACAAATTGACGATGATAGCGTGACGCTAAGCGGTTAGCCGCTAGGCGCGTGCCGCCGGGAATGGCTTCTCCCTTTCCAAGGCGCGCAACAACGCGGAT
>JARRQF010000242.1:0-5763 GCA_037382065.1 Candidatus Thiodiazotropha sp.
GCCAATTTCAACTTTACTGTCCTGCCTACTTCAATGGGACATGAATAACCTAAAGTTTCATACCAATACGGATTCGCCTTCCTAATAAAATCCAACGTAAGCCCACATTTCTGAGCAACAGTTTCGAGCGTTTGCTCAGAATTAATTTTATACAATAGATCCCGCTCAATTCTGTTATCTTCAATCGAATCTTTAGTAATCACGACCGACTCATGCCCTATCGGTTTATTAGGCAAAACGACCTTTAGCAGATAATCCATGACCGCTCTAATCTCCTCATCCTCAAGCGGAAAGTTATAACCATAAAATTCTTGCAAATCGACGTCTGGATCTTCCAAAAGGAGTTTTAAACCCAAGGCAAAGCTCAGTTGTTCATGATTATTCATCAGAGTTGCTTTAAGGTTTGGCATATACTCATCTAACTCACTCATATCAGACGGAATATCTTGATTTTCATCTAAATAGTCTGAGACTGCATAGTCAAAATAGTATTTAATTAATTCTCTTGGAACTCTCACACCCAAACCTCTTATGGATCATACCGCTGTAAAACCTGATTCCAATTCTTACTTACTGGAAAATGTTGAACCACCTTCCAACGTGAAGCACTTGCATCCCAAGCTATTTTTGTATAACTGTTCGTAATGCCGCTCACTGGAGTTACCTGAGTATGCAGGTTTCGAGTCTGTGAATTGTTATACGGATTTACTACTGAAGTTTTTGGCCCAATACCATTGAATCCAGAGTCAATAGCTCTTCCATGATTTATTTCAATGCTGTAGCTTGTGGGCGTTCCTTGAGCAGGTGGTACATCCATATTTATTCCAAAGTTGACTTGGTTATCCTGCTGAATACGTAAAATAGCATCTTCCCTAGTTTTTACCCAGTCATCATAGGTATCAAACTTAGTAGAGTAATGTGTCGGAGACCACTTAATGTCAGGAGAAATTCCAGTCAAAACTCTACGACGCAAATCAGCATTTGATACATCGGGCCCATGACGTAACAGACTGTGCCCTCCATCTGCTACCTCCAGTGCCTCTGCTCTTAGCTTGAATGATTAAGCCTTGACTGGACCACCAACCAAAGGTCCCACGAAGTCATAGTCACCTGGCTTTGGAACACTGCGTGGTCCCTCAGGCACAATTCGCAATATCAATCCCTGACTATCTAAGAACGACTCAGCCATTCGACCAGCCGTAGGTGCGAAAACCCGGCCTGTTGCTTTCAAACCTAAGAAAGTATTATCTAGCGCAGTCCTTCCCAATCCACGCGCCAATGCCGGCACTTCAAGCACTGACGGCAACCGCTGACCAAAACTTCGCCAATCGCCTCTGTAACCGGCATCAATCAGTCCAAGCGGACTCGCCATGACTGCACCACGTATGGTATCACCCATAATCGGTAACACGGAGCCATCATCTTGAATACGACTTGTTATTGGATTCGTAAAATCTACCGAGTCGGTTTCACCGGTTGCTAACTGATACAGTTGCTGGGTATCGTATAGATTGGCTATTTGACTGTAGACATAGCTTTCAACCATATCTGGCAATGCCGTCACGTTATCCCACAGTCCGGAAAGCGCCTGACCCACACCATTAAATGTGAAGAAACCCTCCAATGCGCCTACACGGCGATGTTCGCCAGTAACACGGACGGAGTAGTTATCTGACAGGGGAACTCCCATGTCGATCTGCTGCGGCAGAAAGCCATAATCCACCGGCATACTCGAAGCGGTGGTATAACCAAACTCCGAACTCAGGGTATAGAGATCTTGCGGTCCAACGGAGGCGGACAGCCCATAGCGATCACCCTGCCACGCCTGCTCCAACTCGGCATTGCTCGGGGCAACTGACACTCCACCTTCAAGGGCAATGACACGAACACCATCGGATCCGACTGGCACAGGCCCAAGCAGAGCCTGTAACTCGGCATCTGTCGCCTCACCCACCGGAAAACCCGCTGGTAGTGCTATTTGACCGCCAACTTCTTCAAATCCTGCAAAGTCTGCCTGATTCGATTGGCCCGCCAAGGCATTCAACTGCTGCGCCTCCGACCACTCTGCGTAAGGCAGGGCATCCAGCATGCTGCCCGAAGGTATCCCCAGTGCCTGTTCATAGGCTTCACGACCGAACGGATTCAAAGCCGACGCAAATTGGGCGCTCATATATTCCGCTTCGGTCTGTTGTGGGTTTGTTTGTGCCAACAAGTGACCCCGACGCGATCATCGTAACCGATGCGCCTAACCCCTGATGCCGCCTCGTTTTTTAAAGAGCTTTTCTTAACGAACTACGATTTTGCCAGATTTTTGCCCTAGAGAGAGGCACGGATATCTTCTTTGCTCACGTTATTGTAGGTGTCCGAATAGCAAGAAGCTTCTTCAAAAGTTCATCGTTAATATTATTCATTCTTGCAAATTCAGCAAGAAACCGAATCCCTAAATCTGACTTATTCTCCTCTAACACTATAGCAATCTGGGCTTCCTTTACATTAAGCTTACCTAAAAGATCAAGAACAGATTGGCTAACAACATCGTTATCATCCAACCTACCTAAACACCTCAATAAATTATCAGCTAGAACCATTTCTATTAATGGTTTCTTGAACAGGTCAAGCTTATTATTTATATCAGTTATCGCTAGGCTTAGTTGTTCTAATGAATCTGTTTTTCCATACGCATAATCTTCAACAAGATATAAGCAAGAAAATCTTTCTGCGCCCTGCTTTTCCACAACAGCTTTACTAAAAAAATTCACTAAGAAATCCGACAACCTAAAGCCAGTTTTTTCTGGTTCATCCTCACCCCACTCAGCATAAAAAACTTCTGGATCATGAACCCCTTCACAATTAAAGAACCAAAAATCCTCGCCCTGATATGTCTTAAAAACAACCGAGCTTTCCAACAGTGCTATTGATTCTCCCTCATTTTCCGCTTCTTGAAACAGCTCTGTTTTATATTCAATAATTCTAGGATAAAGAATAAAACCATTATCAACCAAAAAACGATTCTTTCCTGAACCGCACCTCTCCAAAAACAACTTATAAGTCTCAGGCAGAGAAAGTTTAATACCCTCCTCCATCTCTGCTATGGCATTAGCATCAATTCCAACCATATTAGATGCTTCTTTTATAGAAGCATCCTCAATGGCACTTAATGACTTCGATAACTTTTCCAAAAACATAAAGCTCTTACATAAAATTAAAGATTAGGATAGGCCGTTCTTGTTCCAGACAGTGGTTTATCAATCTGAATATTAATATTTGACTGCCTCATTAGCTGAGAAAAGTCACTCAACGCTCCCTGACATCCCAAACACACTTCACGTTCAGACATAATTCTCAAGCGCGGCGTCGCTGCACTTGCGCTATTTCTATTAAGCAATATTTCTGAGATCGCTTCCAGACCTAAACGCTCTGAATCATTTGCCCTATTCCATTGATTTCTGGGATCTAAAACTTCAGGAAAGCCTTTTTCACTCGGCTGAAGTCCTTCCGTTAGCAATCTGTCTTATATAGGAAGCAGATTCTTTTTACCATTTTGAATCGCAAACGTGAGAGTTTCATCGCCAAAATCCAATTGAAAAATAGCAACGTTCTTTTCAGGACCCACATTATTAGCCGCTTTAAAATCTGAGATAAAAGTATCCACCTGAGTTTGATCAGCTTTATTGAATACTTTATTAAACTGATCACTATCAACATCACCTAGAATATTTCTTTTAATGCCGGGATGTATATTTTCTGCTAGAGAACCTATCGTTCTGATCTTGTTTAGACCTACTGTACCGCCCCGCATCGTAGCGCCAACATCCGACACCCCGTCAGCTTTCTCCAGCTCTTGCGCTTCAATCCTACCAGACGACGCCGCTTCCTCGGTAACACCCATTGCTGTTCTTGGGCTTGTCGATACTTCCGACCTCGCAAGATCATCCATAACTTCCGGGTCGACTTTCGACTTCAGCGTCATGCACCCGAGCTGCGCCGTCACCGGACGAGTCAGTGTTTTGTAGATTCCAACGCCGCAGGAGCCGAGACTGAGTGACATATCCACACTGTCACCGAGTTGGTGAGCGGTAGTGTTATCCGCACCCTGCAACTTCGCACCTTCGGTCACGGCCTGATCGGTCAGGGTCGCGGCAGGTTTGCCGGTCCAGATCTCATTCAGTCCACTCGACGCCACATCCAATCCATGGACAAACAGGATTCCACCTCCGATGGTGGTTGCCGGTTCTGGCGTCACGATTCCTGCCGCGCCGACAACAGCCTCACCTGCGTCACCCAGAACCTTCAGGACCCCCAATCCTCGTTGCGTCAATGCGTACTCCTGATTAAGCGACTTCACGCCCTGCCAGGTATCCGATGCATATTCGGTAACCGACACTGAAGTATCTAAAATAAATTCTTCAAGGGAGGATTACGAGGACTTCAACCGCTCTTCTGTTGTCTGGCCACCGCCTAGCGATTGTTCGGTGGTTTGCCCCGAAAATGTTGATTCGGTGGATTGCTGTGAATCTGTGAGGGTCCTACCTGAGTGATTATTGAACGAGTTGGCCGTGGACAGGCCATTATTAGGGGCTTGGATTTCGGCCGTGGTTTACACTCCCTGCATTGTTTTCCCACATCAGATTATCCGCGAAATCAAGACATTCCTATCAGGGATGTCGATATCTAGTGTGGCGCTTCATACCAGGGATTCCCCCTACACCAACACTGATGTATTACGCCATACAACGCAGATAACAGTGATCACTCAATAACGTTGTTTCTGCATGATTTCGTAGCCAAACTCCGGTTTCCATCCCCAGGAGTAGTTACGCAGGTCGTAGACGGCGGCCTGTTCGGCCTCTGCGGCGGAACGGGCACTATAGCCGCAGCCGTAGCTGGTGCGCTCACGGCCGGTCAAAGTAGTGTAACGGGTCTTGACGATCACCAGATAGGCATGGGGTAACTCGGTGTTGGCTTGAGCATGCACGTCCTGTCCTTTGGTCCGATAGCCCTGTGCGATGAGCTTGTCGCTTGCCTGAGTAACGGCTTCCGTGGCACTGATCTCAGGTGAGGCGATCCATTCAATCGCCAGTGAATCACCCTGGCGCTTTGCCACCACACAGGCAGCGCCTGAGTGGACCTGCCCCGAGAGCATCATCAGAGAGCCCGTGAGCAGCAGACTGACTACCGAATTGACAGGATTCATGACTTCATTCTCTGCTAAATTGATATCTCAGCCTTTGAGTGCCTCTAAGGATTCCCAACGCTCGTAGGCCTGTTCCAGCTCCGTCTGCACTTGATTCGACGCCTGTTGCAGGCTGGCAACCTGATCCGCCTGATTACGATACAGCTGCGGATCCCCAAGGCGTTGTTGCAACGTTTCAAGTTGCCCCTCGAGATCCTCGATCCGCTGGGGCAAGGCGTCCAACTCACGCTGGTCTTTGTAGCTGAGTTTAACGGATTTGGTTTTAGGCTTCTCCTCTACCACCTTGGTCTTTGTCGGGGGTTCAGGTGGTTTTTGTGCCTGCTGGCGCTTACGAGTCGCCTCCCAATCGCTGTAACCTCCCACATACTCAGCCACCCGTCCCTGCCCCTCGAACACCAGGCAGCTGGTTACCGCATTGTCGAGGAATTCCCGGTCATGGCTCACCAGCAGCAGGGTGCCGTTGTAGTCCACCAGTAATTCTTCCAGCAGTTCCAGGGTCTCCACATCAAGGTCGTTGGTGGGTTCGTCGAGCACCAGCACATTGGCCGGCTTGGTAAAAAGCTTTGCCA
>JARRQF010000243.1:0-5724 GCA_037382065.1 Candidatus Thiodiazotropha sp.
GTTGCAACTCCTTGGAATAGCAGGCTATTCCAAGGAGTTGCGCGCTGTGCATGGATGCACCCGTGTCGCGGGCACATGGATGTGCAGGAGCGACCCTTGCCCTGCACCACCACAAGCGCACCCTTCACACTGTCCAACTGATCTTTTTAGGATAATAATATCTAATTAGTCACAGAATGGGAGTGGTCAGCTGGTTTTTTAGGATGATAAATGGTGAATGATTATTTTCAAAATCGGCAAAGAATTATATGCTTTTTTCAATTACATGTTTGATTTTAGGATTAGCCTTAATTGGTTTATCTATATATCAAGTTATGGTCAAAAGAAGATTTTTTCGAGCAGGCATTAATGGCATGGTCGGTTTTCTATTTATAATCTCCGCAACATTTTTTACTCTGCTTCTATTCAATATCCAGACTTATGTACAGTTGACTAAGGAGATGCCGTTAGCTGAGCTGGAAGTTGGCGTGACCTCTAACATGGGGACACCCCTGATTCTTTTATTTAATGGCAAAAAGAGTATTTATCATATTTCTTCGAAAGAATGGCGCCTCGACGCACGCTTTTTAAAGTGGCAGCCTTGGTTATCAATTCTAGGAAAAGAGCCTGTGGTTAGGTTGGAGTCTCTATCTGGAAGGGAGAGTCGAAAAGGCCAATCACGTGGCGAGGTTTTTCAACTGTATAACAACTTTCAGCAGATTGAGGAACTTCTCTCTTACTTAACGATGAAGTTCGGTATGGTGGACAGTCTATATGGTAGCTCTGTCTATATGCCTGTAAAAGAAGGGGCTAAGTACAAAATTAGCGCCACACATTCGGGTCTGATTGCGCGTCCCATTAATGCGCAGGGAGATCAAGCTATTTCAAACTGGGGATGGTAATGAATCACTATAAATTGAGGCTCAAATCACCTCAGTCACACATCTTTGAACTCGAGCTTACTATTAATCAACCTAACTCTGATGGCCAGGTTGTTTATCTTCCCGCATGGATACGGGGTAGTTATCTTATCAGAGACTACGCACGTCACATCATTTCATTACAAGCCTTTTGTGCTAGCCAGCAGATTAAGGCAGAAAAGATCGATAAGCATAGTTGGAAAATTGAGCCAACCAAAGCACCAATTAGAATCGTCTATACCATCTATGCTTGGGAGTTGTCAGTTAGATCCGCACATTTTGATACTACTCACGCCTATTTTAACGGTACCGCACTCTTTTTAGGGGTTCATGGGCAAGAACTTGATTCCTGCCATCTTGATATCGTTCGACCTGAAGAGATGAAATGTACTGCTGGATGGAAAGTAGCGATAGCAATGACCCCCTTGAAGGTTGATGATGATGGATTTGGTGTTTACCACGCCGATAATTACGAGGATTTTATAGATTGCCCAGCTGAGATCGGGCTCTTTAGTGTGGGATCCTTTACTGTTGAGGGTTGTAATCACCGTTTTGTCACAAGTGGGACGAAATGGTTCGATCAAAAACAGATATGCGGTCACTTAGAACTTATTTGTAAGAAACAGGTTGATTTATTTGGGGAGTTGCCTGCTCGTGACTACCTATTTTTATTGCGTGTTGTTGGAGAAGGTTATGGGGGCCTGGAGCATAAAAATTCAACCAGCCTGATCTTTAGCAGAACGGAGCTGCCAGGAAGACGTGATAAAAAAATTTCGACAGGCTACAGAAGACTTCTCGCACTTTGCAGCCATGAATATTTCCATCTTTGGAATGTTAAAAGAATTACCCCAAAGGCTTTTCTTGAACACGATACCAGTCAGGAGGTCTACACTCGGCAATTATGGATTTTCGAGGGCATTACTTCCTACTATGATGAATTAATGTTATTGCGTAGTGGAATAATAGATCGCAATGACTATTTTGAAATGCTGGCAGAGACGGTTACTCGAGTGATGCGTGGTAGCGGTCGGCATAAGCAGACCCTTGAAGAGTCAAGTTTTGATGCTTGGACAAAATTTTATAAGCAGGATGAAAATGCTCCTAATGCCATTGTTAGTTACTATGCAAAGGGAGCACTGTTCGCCTTAGTGCTTGATTTAACGATTCGCTTACAAACTAAAGGCGAACTATCTCTTGATCATGTAATGCGTGCCATGTGGGAGCGTTATGGCAAGAATGCATTGGGAGTACCTGAGGATGGCTTTGAAAGACTTGTCCTTGAAGTAACATCTCTGAATTTGAAGCAGTTATTTGAACAAGGTATACGCTCAACTCTGGACCTCCCTTTAGCTGAAACTCTCGAAGAGTATGGTGTGCAGTTACAATTGGTGCCAGCACATACACAGGATGACAAGGGCGGTATAACCCTGCAAGCCACTAAAGACCGAGAAGCTCCTCTTGTGCTGGGTGCGAAATTTATTGATTCTTCAGGTGTTATACGTGTCCAACAGGTTTTTGATGATAGTGCGGCACAAGTTGCTGGACTCTCTTCTGGGGATGAAATTATTGCTGTAGATGGTCTGCGCATGAACGCCAAGCAGATTGAGAGCTACATAGCAGATCAAGATTTGGGTTCCATCATTGAAATACACCTATTTCGACGAGATGAGTTGATGGTTATTACTTTAGAGCCTCAAACAGCACCATCTGACACCTGTCTGTTTTACCTGCCTGACAAACTGGATCAGGAGAAACAGAAACGTCTAACCAATTGGTTACAGGATAATGCGCGATAACTTTGATCTGATAAAGTTAATGGCTGATGGTCTTTTTCATTCTGGCCGTGAACTTGGTCTGATATTAGGTATCAGTCGGGCTGCTGTCTGGAAGAGGATAGTAGGTCTCAGGAGTGTTTATGGCTTGGAGATTAATGCTGTTAAAGGTAGAGGCTATCAGTTACGAGAATCGCTAGATCTACTGGATAGAAGCAACATACTCGAGAAACTAGAGGTATTGGGTATGCAGAAATTACCAAATATAGAGCTGCATACAACCCTTGAGTCTACAAATAGCTGGTTAATGCAACAAGGGGCAGTTGGAATACCCTCCGGGTCGGTTTGCATGGCTGAGCATCAGGTCAATGGAAAAGGAAGGCATGGACGTCGCTGGATCTCGCCATTTGCAAGAAATCTCTATTTTTCATTGCTTTTGCGCTTTGAAATGTCACCTGTACAGGTTGCTGGGCTTAGTCTAGCCTCTGCAGTTGGTGTATTGCGTATGTTGCACCAGATAAATTGTGTTGAAGCTCATTTAAAATGGCCCAATGATATTTTATGGCGAGGGAAAAAATTAGCTGGTCTGTTGCTTGAAGTTTCGGGTGAAGCCGGTGGCTTTTCACAGGTGGTTGTTGGAGTAGGCCTGAATACTCGATTAGGGGAGCAGGGGGAGGCGATCGATCAACCCTGGGTCGATCTTGATGCTATCCCCAATCTATTACCCTACACTCGAAATGAATTGGCTGCGTTGCTGATTTTTCATCTAAATAGTGTTGCAGAAAAATATAGGATTGCTGGTTTAAGTGCTTTTATTGATGAATGGCACGAATATGATCGCTTTATTGGTGAAGAGGTCGTGATTCGCAGTGCTAGCCAGGAGCATCGAGGTAAGCATCTTGGCATCGACTCTTCAGGTGGCATCCGTATTAGGATTGATGGCGAACCTCGCAGTTTTTATGCTGGTGAAGTGAGTTTGAGAAGAGCTAAATAAACACAGAGCTATGAAACTATTCGTAGATATTGGCAATAGTGCCATCAAATGGGCCAGCGAGGATGAACTGAAAACAGGTGTTTCGCACCGGGTAAATTCTCGCGAACTGCCAGATGCCATTGAGACGGTATGGCGAGGAATGCCGAAACCTTCAGAGGTTCATCTGGCTTCAGTTCGTCATCAAAAGATAACGGAGAGATTGACTCAGTGGGTTCAGCAGCATTGGAGTCTTGATGCTAGAGTATCTAAAACACAACCGCAAGAATTTGGGGTGGTGAATGGTTATGAAATGCCCACCCAGCTTGGCATTGATCGTTGGCTGGCCTTATTGGCGGCACGAAATCTAAGTTCGCTGCCGGTGGTGGTTGTCGATTGCGGTTCAGCTACGACTATTGATGGGCTAGATAGCAAAGGTCATCATATGGGGGGAGTGATACTTCCGGGTCTGAAACTTTTTGCGAAATGTTTGCATCAAAGTACTGACCTTTCATCAGAATTCCTGGAGGGGGAAGTGGACTATTTTGCGACAGATACTGCAACTGGAATCAGAAGTGGTGCTATGTTAACGCACACCTGCATGGTAGAAAAGGCACTCCAGCAATTGGAAGCCAGGGGTGGTGGCAATGCAAACTGCTTTTTAACAGGCGGGGATGCTAGATTATTAACAAAACATCTTAGAATCAGCCATCAGCTCATGCCTGATCTTGTATTGCAAGGTTTGGCTTTACAGTCAAATATAGCAAACTAACCCAATGAAATGGCTCTTCTTTATTCTGCTGCTTATCAATCTTAGTCTATTGCTGCTGATCTATCCCCAGCAGCAGGTAGAAGAGGCCGCTCCGGTAATAGAAGATGTTGGTAAATTAACTTTGGCAAGTGAGCTAAAACAACAAAATTCAATCATTGTTAATAGCGAAGAAAATGATGGGCGCAGCGGTAGTCTGACAGAGGCACAATCAACGCAAGTAGCGCCTTTACTGAGCAAGCAAGAGAAACCAGAAGTTCATCCGCCACTTCTCACTGAAAAATCCCAGCCTAAACCTGAGTCTGCTAAAATACCGGAGCTCTACCCCCAATGTGTTCTGGTTGGTCCCGTTGAAACACAGGCTGATGCAGAACAGATAGCTATTCGACTTAGAGCCTTAGGATTGAAACCCGATCTACAGACTGAATCGCATAGTGAGAGGGCCGGTTTTTGGGTGCTAATACCCCCTCAGGCAAATCGAAGTGAGGCCATTAAAATGGCCAAACGCCTGGAAAAGTCGGGGGTGTCCGATCTCTGGCGTTTTACTAGTGGTGATTTATTGCACGCCATCTCACTGGGTATGTTCCAGGGTAAGGCGCGTGCAACTATTCGCAAGCGCGAAATAGATGCCTTGGGCTTTAATTCCGAGATTTATCCCCGCTATCGGGAAATCACCGATTATTGGCTTAGATATCGATTCAAAGGTGCGTCACCAGTGAGCGCCAAGGATTGGTCTGGGTTAGTTTCCGACTACCCAGGATTGACCTCAAAAACAATTGAGTGTTCATAGGTTGCCATAACGCGAAGAAACGCTTAGAATCCGCACTCTTCAGCCGGCGTAGCTCAGTTGGTAGAGCAGCTGATTTGTAATCAGCTGGTCGGGGGTTCGAATCCTCTCGCCGGCTCCATGTATTTCAATGGGTTAGGGTGATATTCCACTAGCCCATTGCTCCAAATCTCCCTCAGCGGTACAAAATTGCTACACTCCGAAGTTTTCGGGGTTCCAGGCTTGTACATTTAGGGAGAATTTATGGCGACAATAACCAAAAGGTCGTCAGGCAGATGGAAGGCTGTTGTTCGGCGCAAGGGCTGGCCAACTACGATCAAGACCTTTCGAGTCAAGAAAGACGCTGAGGACTGGACGCGCAGTGTCGAAGATGAGATGGCGCGAGGCGTGTTCGTTTCCCGCCGTGCTCTGGGGACATTCACCACCTGTAATTCGTCACGTTCTCCTTGCGTATAGTGGATCAGTTGGATGTAGAGCGAATCAAGGTCCAAACGATCCGTCTTGCGATGTTTGCCTTGCTGATTCAC
>JARRQF010000244.1:0-7196 GCA_037382065.1 Candidatus Thiodiazotropha sp.
GCTCATGCGGGTTCGAACCCCGCCCTACGCACCATCCTCGCCGACTTCGCATAGTGGCCAATTGCAGTCGCCTTGTAAGCGACCATTGCGTCGGTTCGAATCCGACAGTCGGCTCCAAACGGCGATTCACCTGCTTGTAACCGAGCGTGCCATCGCACCACTTGGTCAGACGTCTCGCGTATTCTATGGTGGTATAAACCGCCTGTCCGGTCTACGTTCAAGCATTAAAGTATCCTCAATCCTTCTAACCCAAGCCAAAGTAGTGCCTCGCCTATTGAAAATTACCAGTAATAATTACCAGGACACTCATCATTTAATAATGAGAAAACTACCCCCCAGCTTCCATCGATCGGCTCCTCTCTTGATGAAATTATGATAACGATCAAGTGAATCCGTTGGATTATCCTACTACCATCTACAGATTGATGAATATCAATGTGGATTTCCCGGTCTAGGCGCAAGTAGATCCCTACCAATGTGTTCTGATTGGCATAAATAACCCAGTTTATATTTGAAAGATATCAGGCGGTTGATGCCTGATAGACCCGTAACGAATAGCCACTCATGCAACACCACTTTCTACCTATGGCTTGGCTGAACTGCTTTATCCCTGCCCTTGTTCCAATGACTGTATTGTAGTTTTTACCATAGTTTTTTACGCTATCTAGCAAGGCTTCTGAGTCGATGTTCAATCGCTCCAGGATGGGTGTCAGTTCTGTTGGGATTACGCCGGATTTATCTTCTCTGATAGCTCGGCCAGCCCAATCAGTCAGCTCCAGGTAGTCTGGCAGGCTAAAGTTTAAGCCTGCTGGTTTTTGTTTATGCTCACCACCAACGAACGGGAGCAAATGCGTTGGCGCTGTAGTTGCTACTTCTTCACAATTCCCTGTTTTCTTAAGTGTTTCTTGGTAATGTCTGATACGCTCCTGGATGGAGGTAAAGTCTGACTCTTCTGGGCTATCGGCTATCTTTGCCCGCCTCAAGCGAGACACCCAAGAGCTCGTTAAGTCGTTCCACCACCGGCCGGGACTCGCCCGGCAGAAGCCCGCAACGAATGGATTTCATGAAGTTTCTCGATGCCCCAAGGGTCCCTTGTTGGATTTTGATAGAGGGTGTTTTGCAACAATCGGACCAGCCTTGGACCGGGACTCGATACTCAAGCAACCGATACCCTCCTGCTTTCGGCACCCGAATTGCAACACCCGCCGCAGAGACCACAACGTCATACACCCGGTCGCGAATGAACGACAACCACGCAGACAGAGAAAGTGAATGGAGAGAAAACGATGAAGACCAAAGGAATCCAGAACGCTATCAACCGCCTTGCCGGCGCACGTAAGCTGGGCAGTCGGACCCTGATGACTCAAGCGCTCCAGGAGGCTGAACATATTCATAACCGGGCGCTGGAGTGGCTGGCGCACACACCAGCGCCAGCCGCAGGTGAGCGCGACGACCGCTATACCGCAGTAGCCGAAATCACTGCCAAACTCGAGGCGGCACTCGAACAGGCCCGCCAGACCTGATCGGCGCACAAGCGGAAGATGCGCCTTCTCACTCACATCATAAAGAGGATTTGCGGGCATCCATCTGTTCCGATTGGTACGCCTGCCTCCGATGATCAACCACGCGGAACAACCTGTACGCCAGACCCACGTGCCTGATCAACATAACGGTACACTTTCTCCCGGTTTGTACCCAAGCGTCGAATTTGGACGAAATCATGTATGTGGAATGGCCAATGCTGATTAAACCTAAAAAAATCAGTTGACCGCGCCATTCTAATAAGAGGTTTCTGATTTTTTTAGGCTCAAACAGTCAGGCACACTGATCGGTTTTTGCTGCGCTTCTCGCTCGCCCCAGGACGGGATATTGAACTCGAAATGAAATACAACCCTAAGCGTTAGGATGTGCGGGATTCAGGAGAGCGTCAATGCTAGTGTGGCTTCTTCCCGCTGAGCAGCAGCGCCCTGCACATGACCAAGAGCACTATGGAAAATGGTGTTTATGCTTCCTATAGACTGAGCCGTGACATTTTGTTTTATTTTGGTTGATGAAGTGCGGGGATTATAACGCACCTGCTTAATCTGCTTCCCTGCCGATTCCAGATAAGACTCTACTGCGACATTATGAGATTTGTCTCCCCAATCTTCGCCAACCACAAAAATATCAGCTTTCAGTTCTTTGCAACCAGATATATACTCAAGCTCATCGTAGGGACGCACAATATCCACACAACGCAATGCTTTCAGCATTTCCATTCGTTGTTCAAGAGGAATAATAGGCACATTGGGCTTGTAAGAATTAACAACACGATCCGAAGCAACGCCAACAGCAAGAACATCACCCAATGATTTGCAGTATTCTAGTAAAGCAAGGTGTCCTACATGTAATAAATCAAAAGTACCTACGGTATATACAACCATCTACTATTTACCTATTCTAAAAATAATAATTATCAGTGTCATGCTTTACAGGCAATAATGCCTTTTATAAACCTATAAAAAATCAGTCGACCGGCCACATACTAATAGCAGGTTCCTGATTTTGAAGATAATAGCTTCAATGCTCATGGTCACCTATTAGGTGAATCACGCTATCCAGCTGATCTTTTTAGGATAAAAGTTTCCAGCCATAAATGCCCGTCATTCCAAGTGTATAAAACGCAAGCAGATAAACATTTCTAGGATTGCCAGAAAATTTGGGGGTTTTGATTTGAGATACGTTCAGAGCAGCAAGCCCTAAGCCACAGGTACATAGAACTACTGAGAAGATTCCAGCAGAAAAAACACTTTCAAAAAGGAATATGAAAACGAGTGCGATGTTATTATTATCCAGCGCCAGACCGGTGTATTTGGACTCGTCAGATAAGCCGAACGTGCTAAAGTAACTTAACCGTATCGCACTGGCAGCGAGCATGACGAAAGCGACAGGCAGAAATATAGGGGCGAACTTCCCATAGCTAAGCACCAGAATCACAGGAGCAACGCCATAGCTCACAATGTCTATTAGCAAATCAAGTTGGCCTCCAAAAACTCGGTCGCTGCCTGCACGACCCTTCATTCTTCGGGCAACCAGTCCATCTGCCCAGTCAAAGGCAACAGCCCAGATCATGCCAATCATTGCTGCCTCGTAAACACCAAGAATACTGAAATAGATCGCTAATATTGTGCAGGCCAACCCGGCAAGCGAACACACATTAGGCAGATCTTTCACAAAAGAGATAATGGCGGGTTGTAACTCTTGGGATTGCTGGTTGGCTGTAGCCATAGGTGATCCTATAAATAATAACTATGAACCCAAATCACATTGCAAAAATCGCACGCAGCACCCTCGCTGCCCAATAGAACGGAGGTACGCTAAAACGCAGGCTGCCCTCATTAAGATCAAGAAACGCAAACAGTAGGTACTGTGAATTCACTCAATTTGCTTGTAAGCAAAAAGAGTTGCAATAAGGAGGATAGAGGCGTGTGGGCCAGTAGGCTCGATACAGAGTGGGACTAAACGCCACTATACGCTATATTTAGTTCAACGCACAGTGGGTTTTTATAGTATTGGGATTGTGGCTATTTGCCATTGCGCACTGTAGCCCATGCTTCGCTGTGGGGATGAGGCGTGTAAGCGCCATCATCATCGTGCATCTCACGGCCGGTTACAGGCGGATTAAAGGCGCATATCAGACGCATATCACACCGGCCACCTCTCAGCAGGTGCTCGTCATTATCATTGAGCAGATACATGGTGCCATTATTGATGGGGTGTATCTTACCCGTTTTCAGATCCTCAATCTCACCATCACCGGCGACACAGTAAACAGCCTCGATGTGATGCTTGTACCAAATATGGGTCTCAGTGCCTGCCTTGACAATGGTTTCGTGAAAGGAGAAACCGGCCGCATCGTCATCAAGCACAAAACGGCGACTCACCCAATTGCCATTCTTAGCATGTACCTCACGTTCGCTGCCGGTGATCTCTGCTAAGGTTCGGATAATCATGCTGCGGTATCTCCACTTTTGGCGGCTCTCTTCTGCGCTAACAACTCACCGATCACCTTATCGATAATCGTCATGCCCTGGCGCAAGGTCTCCTCTTCGATAATCAGCGCAGGAAGAAATTTGACCACGTTATCATCGGAACCGGCCAACTCAATCACTAGGTTATTGATAAAAGCCTCAGCCGATACCTCGCTCGCAAAGCCGGGACGATCAATATCCAGACCCCAGACCATACCTCGGCCACGCAACTCAATGTTTAGCTGATCTTTGTACTTATCGACAATCTTTGAAAGTTCCTCTTCCATGATCTCGCCCTTGTACTTAATCGACTCAGAAAAGTCTTCATTGTCCCAGTAACTCAGTGCCTGGGTGGCAGCGACAAAGGCAAGGTTATTGCCGCGAAAAGTACCCGTGTGTTCGCCCGGCTTCCACTGATCTAGCTCTGGGCGCATCAATAGCAGCGCCATTGGTAGACCACCGCCGATTGACTTGGAAACAGTAACCATATCCGGCTTGATACCCGCCTCCTCAAAACTGAAGAAGGTGCCCGTGCGACCGTTACCCATCTGGATATCATCAACGATCAACAGGATATCGTAGTCTCGACACAGCTGTTCCAGCTGACGTAACCATTCAGCACTGGCAACATTAATACCACCCTCGCCCTGCACCGTTTCAACAATGATAGAAGCAGGTAAGTCGATACCACTGGAAGCATCATCAAGGAACTTACGTAGATAGTCGATCGTATTCACATTGGGGCCGAGGTAACCATCAAAGGGAACCGAATCAGCATTATTGCGTGCACCGTAGGATTCATCGCGGTAGAAATCGTTACCAGTTACCGCTAGTGCACCCATGGTCAGACCATGGTAGCCATTGGTAAAGGCGATGATATTGGAACGACGCTTGACCATCCGTGCCAGCTTCAGTGCCGTCTCCACAGCATTGGTTCCAGTAGGGCCGGTAAACTGAATTTTATACTCCAGGTTGCGCGGAGCCAGAATGGTGTCACGAAATTTCTGCAAGAAATTTTTCTTAGCCACGGTCGCCTTATCCAAGCCATGAACAATACCACCATGCTGTAGATAGGCGATCAGTGCTTCACTGATCAGTCGATTGTTGTGGCCATAGTTAAGGGTGCCAGCACCCGCAAAGAAGTCGATATACTCATTGCCCTGTTCGTCATATAGAAAGGCTCCCTGAGCCTTGTCAAATACTGCCGGAAAGGCGCGAACATAGCCGCGAACCTCGGATTCCATCTCTTCAAAAATACGCATTGATAACTTACCTAGACCTATGAATTATGTGTGTTTAATGGAACCCGTAACAGGATCTCGCTCTCGTGTCCGCTGCCAGGACCAAAGGCCGTGGCCTTAAGAAAGATCTCTTCCTCAAGCATGCTACCCTGCTCGGTGGCAAGGCGTTCAAACAGCCCACGCGAAGCGCTGTTGCTAGGGTTTACAGTGGCCGCCACTTGCTCCAGCTCACCACGCTCAAAGCGTTGTAACAACGACTCAAGCATGCGCCAAGCGACCTTCTTGCCGCGCAACAAACGGTTAACGACAACCTGCCAGACAAACAGCGTCTGCGGCTCTTGTGGTAGGCAGTAAGCTGACAGAAAGCCGATGACTTTTCCCTGTGACTCGGCAACAACACAGCTATCGCGAAAATGTACGCTGAGCAGGTAGTAGCTGTAGATCGAATTTAAGTCGAGGGGGGTGATATGATTCTGAATTCGTAGTTGACCGCTAACATCGGACATAAGACAATGATTTAAAAGATTAATTAAGAAATTCCACCCTCATCCATTGGGTGACCAAGCCCATCGAGCAATTTTTCTGAAAAATTAGCGAATTAGTTGCAGAATAGAGCGGTCAAATGAATTTTTTAGGTTTAACTAGCTAATGAAAAAGATAGGGTCTCTTTGATGGATGCGCATGATCAAGTACTGGTATCACTACGCCAGATTATCCGTGCAATTGATTTGCACTCTAAGAATATTGAACGAATATCAGGTCTAACTGGACCGCAACTATTGATAATGCAGCTTATTGAGACTCATGGCGAAGTTACCTCTGGCGTTATTGCAAAAAAGGTAAGTCTTAGCCAAGCAACGGTCACATCCATCATCGATAGACTAGAACGTAAAAGCCTGCTTAGGCGTGAGCGCAGCACAAACGACAAGCGAAAGGTACTCGTGACATTAACAGAGGAAGGGAGCAAGGCACTGGAGAGTGCTCCTACACTACTGCAGGAGTCATTTATCCGATCCTTTAATCAGTTAGAGGATTGGGAACAGTCTTTAATCCTCTCTTCCCTGCAGCGTGTTTCCGGTATGATGAATGCTTCCGATCTCGATGCTGCCCCGCTACTAGACAGTACCGATGAAAAAGTAGAACAAGGCACATACTAGTGATCTGAAAAACCTTGCCGAGCCACTCATACATAGCAGATTACTGCGTTTATTGCCCAATGAGTAATTAAGTACTATTGTTTTGTTAGATCATAAGGTTACAGTTTTAGCATCTCGGGGCGCCTCAATGTATCGGTACAGGTCATTTCACCTCAGAAGGGTAAGATTCCTCCTGTCATTCTATATTTAGAGGGTTTATGGATCACATTTTCCCAGTTGACGCATGACCAGCTCCCGGATCATCAAACGCTACAACGCCTACTATAAGGGCTGGTGCCTGGCATTTGGCGAACATACAGCCGATTACGACGATGATCGTGACATCTGCTGGTTATTTGGAGAGAATCGTATTGGCTTAATACTTTCACCAAACTTACGCAAAAAGACGCAACATGAGCTGCTTGGGCACCACCATCTGCTCCCCGAATTGCAGATTTCGGACCAAACCGTTAACTTCAATACCTTTGAATATCCACTACAGGATGATATTGATCGAAAAAACATACAAAAACTTAAAGAATTCCTACTCAATACCCCTGAAACACATATGTTCTTATGCAGTCACCTCATCTACCCAGCTCGCACGCGCATCCTCACCTTCGCCAGTCAGAAACCATTGATCATCATGTACAAAGAGATGCAGCCCCTTAAACTGATAGTTAGTTAAACGTGACTACTCCCCGCCCGGCGCAACAAGTTGCTTTGGACGAGGCTTCTTGCTTCAACGTCCGTAACAATCAAGTGAATGATTGGATGACACAGACTCCGCAAGCGAAAACGACAGTCCA
>JARRQF010000245.1:0-5704 GCA_037382065.1 Candidatus Thiodiazotropha sp.
CAAGCCCTTGGGTGCCACACAGTAAGCTGATGTTTACGATGCGCTTGAAAAGTAGACTCCCTCTCCCCTTGGAGGGTGTCGCAAAAGTCATAGGGTGGGGTTCTGTCCCACCATTAAGGAATGAAATGTAGGATGTGGTGAGGTACGAACCGCATCTTGGATGTTCGTGAGTCACCGCACTATTGATGCGGTTCGCACCGCTCACCGCATCCTACGCAATCACGAATTTTATCGCGTATTCAAAAGAGTTACCTATCGGTTTAACCTAAAAAGATCAGTTGGACAGCGTGAAGGGTGCGTTTGTAGTGGTACAGGGCAAGGGTCACTCCTGCACATCCATCTGCCCGCGACACTTGTGCATCCATGCACGGCGCGCAACGACGCACAATAGCCCGCTATTCCAAGGCGTTGCAACGCCGCCATGTGCCGCCATGTGCCGCCATGTGCCGCCATGTGCCGCCACAAGCGTGCCATTCATCCCCTCCCTGAACAATGGGATGTATCGTGCACTTCATTGTATTCCTTCAAAAGGTGCAGAACGGACTTCAATTGAGCATGTATACCAATGATTTCATCAGACGAGAACTCACTCAGCATATGATGCTCGAGGTTCGCTGCTGCCTTATTGCAGAGCTTCAGTAGTTTCTTGCCTTTTGGAGTCAGACTGATATTGATGATTCGGCCATGATGTGGATCAGGATTACGTACAATCCAACCGTTTTCATCCATAATCTTGACCAGCTCATTTGCTGCTTGGGGTGATACCATGATGCGCTCAGCGAGCTTGGCATTGGATAACTTGCCACTGCGGTAAAAAACAGACAATGCCGTATATTGTCCCAAAGTTATTCCCAAGGGTTCGAGTACTCGGCGGAATTCTCGTCTGAGAGCTCGATCGAGCCGTCCTATCAGATAGGCTATGCCAAAGGGCTGGTTACTTTCCTTTGCATCGATCTTTGGTTGATTCAGTCCTGTAAGAATGCGGTTCATGTTTTTGATTTCAACCCTATAAAGCCTTTTGTTGGGAGGGCACTGTATCCATCATTGGTAGTACGGTAGCTAATGTTACCAAAATATATGTGAATTGAATAACATATTTACATCAACGAAATTGACACTGTAACTAGATCTCTAGTAAGAGACTATAGTCATGGTATTGAGTGGCGGCAATAAGGTTATTGAGGACACACTCTTCAAAGCAGGAGCGCTGGTATTAATGTAAGCGGGCAATGCAAGCTATCGAATGCGATAGATCGAAGTAGGAGGGTCTATCATGTGGCCTGAAAATACGTTACATCGTTCCAATGAAGGTGAGAAAAAGAATCGTTCAACTGAACAGTCCGAGGGTATTCTATATATTCAACCAAAGGATTTGCTTGACCATTATCCTAGATGTTTGACAGACCGTTTGGTCGAGATGGCACACCGATACCCGGATCGCTCCTTAGTTGCGCAACGTGATTGCCAGGGTGGCTGGCGGCATGTCAGCTATCAAGAAATGCTTCTGGCTGTGCGGCGGATTGGCCAATCATTGCTTGATAGAGGGATGACCGCAGAACGCCCTGTATTAATCCTGTCTGGGAATGGTATCGAGCATCTGCAGCTGGCATTGGCTGCGCTTTATGCAGGGATACCCTACTGTCCTGTATCGCCAGCCTATTCTGTCGTTTCGCAACGCTTCACATTGCTGTCGCGAATCGTAAACAGAGTGACACCCGGGCTTGTTTTTGCAGCGGAGGGCGATCTGTATGCGCAAGCGATCAGCGCAACGATTCCGCATAGCGTAGAGGTTGTCACGGTAAGCGGACAGGTTTCGGATCGCGATACCACTTCGTTCCTGCAGCTATCGTCAACCATACCGACCACAGTTGATCAGGTTAATCTCAAGATTTCTCCGGACCAGGCAGCAAAGTACCTCTTCACTTCGGGTTCAACCTGTCAACCCAAAGCAGTCATCACCACTCATCGTATGCTATGCGCTAACCAGCAAATGCTGTTACAGAGTATTCCCTGTCTGGGTGAAAAGATGCCCGTTCTGGTGGATTGGTTACCATGGAACCATACCTTTGGTGGAAGCCATAACGTGGGTTTGACATTATATAATGGGGGAACCTACTACATTGATGAAGGCAAACCAACCGATAAACATTTTGCACTAACATGTGAGAATCTGCGTGACATCAGCCCAACGATGCATTTCAACGTGCCAATAGGGTGGGGGTACCTTATCAGGGCATTAGAATGCGATTCTGATTTGCGTGACTCATTCTTTCGCGATGTCGAGTTCTTTTTTTATGCGGGTGCTGGACTTTCTCAATCCCTATTGAATCGACTGAATAGATTAAGTATAGCGCAGCGAGATAAGCATGTGCCGATTATAAGTGGATTGGGAATGACCGAAACGGCACCAACAGCTACCTTGACGCATCAAACCTGCAACAGTTCAAGTTTCATTGGTTTGCCTGTACCGGGTTGCGAGGTGAAATTGGTACCACTGCAGGGGAGATATGAAATACGATTTCGGGGACCTCATGTCACACCAGGCTATTGGAGGATGCCTGAACTAACAAAGCAGGCTTTTGATGAGGATGGATACTTTCGTTCAGGTGACGCTGTGCAGTTCATGGACTGGAGATCACCAGAGACAGGCCTCAAATTTGATGGGCGAATAGGTGAGGATTTTAAACTTAGCACGGGAACCGCTGTCAATGTTAAACGTTTTCGTGATCGCATCATGCAGTTGGGCTCTTCCCTTGTGAAAGGTGTTGCCATTACGGGTATCAACCGGGACTCAGTAGGTGCTTTGATATTTCCCTGTATTGATCAATGTCGCATGCTTTCGGGTCTTCCGATCTCTACCGATTTGGTTGAGGTTCTGAGTCATCCTACTGTGGTTCAGTATTTTCGGATGCTACTTATTCAGTTTAATCAGAAAGGTAGTGGCTCCACTCGCCGGTTGAGTTTTATCTATCTTCTATCGGACCCGCCAGACATGGATTATCACGAGATCACTGATAAAGGCGGTGTCAATCAAAATGCCGTAATTGTTCGTCGTTCTCAGCTAATCGACGAACTCTACAAGGGCCATCTGCCTCGAACCATCCATGCAACGGACGATCCTTCATTACCTACGGAGTGTCATTCCGCCTCGCAAAAATAAGAAGAAAATAGCTTTGATGGTTATGGTCACATGCACTATCTATCTTCCCATGGCATGATCGCATTTAGAGTTTGCCGATTTTGGCAATGATCTTAATTCTGGTTTACTGGATACAATTGCAAGTTGTATCGATGTCGATTCTTGCGCCTCCAGATGTGATAAATATAGCTGCCTGGTTTTGCATCTCCGCTGACACAGTAGGCGTGATCATTGGACTCACTAAAGAAGTATGATCACCAGAGCTAAAACGCACGATACTATTCAATACCTGACCGGGTTGCGCTGTTGTCGTTTGCGAGATATCGACGGAACCTGAAACCGTTGCGAAACGTTCTGTTGGAGCGTTAGGGATTACTGTCTCGCCCAGAACCTCAATAATATGTAGAGGGTGCGCTGAGGCTGAAGTAATTGCGTAGTTAAGACTATCCACGGGATCAAGGATGTTTTGCCAATCCCGGAGCCAATGATCAAAGTCACTGCTGCCAAATTCAACCCCTAAACCAGCTAGTTGATTTAGTAACTGTTTGCCGAAGGTGAGTGACTGGGGATCTGTTAAAAGGTCGCTCCAAGCACCACCAGGGCTGCTCAGTGTGGCGGTAGTGACCTGGTTCTCAATGCCTAAAAAAAGGGGGGCCTGAATAGCACCCCAGGAGACCCCAATAAAGTGTAATCGAGAACCGTCAAGATCGGGAACCTGATCTGCATTGAGATCAAGGGTGGGAATAGTCTTAACCAAGTGAATCAGGTCCGCCGTGGTCTGGCGCAGGGTATCGCGCCCATTGAGAGGGTTTCGGATCATGGCACCCAATACCTGAATGCCATTGTCAATCACGCCATCGGAACCTGGTGTCCCTGTAGCGTTGCTAAAGCTATCGAGATAGAAGTGACGTTCATTGTCACCAAAGACATTGAGCGGGGATGGATTGCCCGGTCCTTGATAGAAGGGGTTATTGGGGTCGGTGATACCGTGCAAAGTGTGATCGATGGATACAACCGCAAATCCTATACTCGCCAAGCTATCGGCCACCGCTATAGCTTGAGTGCGATTACCGCTGATCCCGTGTAAGAAGATCACAACAGGCCAGCCAGCATCGGGCTTGGCCTGATTACTATCTGCATTGGGTATCGTTACAAGTAGTGGGATGGTCAGGACCTCCGATGCTACGGCCGTAGAATCAAATCGGTTCGGTAGAGCACCCTGTGCCGTCAACCAGGTACTGCCATAGGGATCGAGTCTGGACTGATAGTATGGGGTGTCCGTAACACCAACATAGATGTCTGCAATACCTGGCAGAGATTCAATGAGATCTTCAGTACTCAGGCCTGAATAGATCAGCGAAGCGGGTTGAGCCTGGGCGCTATTAGCAACCGTCTCAATCACATCGGTAACTGACTGGGTAGTGAGACTCCAGGCCGCCTCGATCCTTTCAGGGGGCAAACCCAATAGATTGATTGCCTTATCTAGCACGGGTCTTAGTACTTGGCTAGCCAGCTTATCCAGGTATTCGTCACCGATGTCGGTTTGCGATAAGGCGGCGTCTCTGATTTGCAGAAAATCTTCATACGGCTGAATCTGGGTGCCGGTAGTATCAGTAATTCCAGCCATGACAAAGAACATATAGGTGTTTTTAGGCTTTAACGGTAACAACGGTACGATCATAAGGCATTGTCCGTCAGCACCTGCGGCACCACTGAGTTTGATGGTGTAATCTACCCCGGGAATCAATAGTGTATCGGCATCTGCGTCGAGAACGATGATATTGGCTGTTGAGCTTGGAGCGAGTGGGTTCAGGGGCTCTAGGCTAGAAAAATCGATCTCACCAGTAAATGGTATCCGAATCGAGGCGGTTGTTGAAAAGCCATCCAAGGTGTTGACGAGTGCCAGGTTTCTGTTAGCACCTTGTTGAATTGGTTGAGGGATATTTAAGGTACCATCAGGGTTTTCAGGCCCCAAAAACCAGATATCGTTGGGATAGGGAGCAAGATCACGGTCTCCCATAGACGATGACAGTTCGTAATGTACCTTGAATGTGGGAGACTCGGTATAACCAGAGTTATTGTTATCCCTACACCCCCATAACAGGAGTGTAGATAAAATCAGAATGAAACATCGGCAGTTTTTTATGACACGGCTCCTTCCTGGTAACCATCACACACCATTAATCTTATAATATCTTTATAGATGCGTTGGTCAAATTTATCGACAAAAAATCAGCAATCCTGACATCGCAGATTGCAGTGATTCGTCATATGCATAAGTGCACTTCTTTTGTCCGTTGAACCTGAATCGATTGGAGACACCCAACAAACTCTTGCAAAAAAGTGGCATTCTTTCAATGCAACGCTTTACAAACAATAAGTGTGAAAGAGAGGCTGTACTCACACCTAGTGTGGTGCTTCATACAAATTGACGATGATAGAAGCCTGCTCAGGCCAGGAGACAAAGCGCAATGCGCAGGGAATGGCTCGCCCTTTTCAAGCATTGCAACGCAGTATCCTGGCCTGAGCAGGCTTCCCTTCGGGCGAGACGCTAAGCGGTCATCC
>JARRQF010000246.1:0-5681 GCA_037382065.1 Candidatus Thiodiazotropha sp.
AGGATACTGCGTTGCAATGCTTGAAAAGGGCGAGCCATTCCCTGCGCATTGCGCCTTGTCTCCTGGCCTGAGCAGGCTTCTATCATCGTCAATTTGTATGAAGCACCACACTAGGTTAATCCAGATGATAAGCCGCTATTGCCGTGCCAGTAGCCATTACACGGTCCAAGCGGCATAAATTTATTAAGATCAATTAAGCTTCCATCCAGCAGGGCATGATGGAAGGCATCTACGATGTGGTTAGTGAATGTGGATTGAGGACTAATTCTCAATACATCAACATCCATAGACTTCAGAGTGTCCATTTCTGGCAGCAGATTGCAGCTTTTAGCAGAGACCGTCTGTATGCCGTTTAAGGCGAGAAAGGGGTCTCCTTCCTGGGTTGAGAGTAGCCGGCCGTCAGGGTAGTCGATACACTTATATTGGCAATCATCCTTGGGTAAATTGTGGGACCTGGCAGTGAAGCAGCGTGCGGAGAGGGCGAGTGGCATGCGTCCATAGCAAAACACTTCAGTTTCCACGCCCTCTGGAAGCTGATTTTGTATCTGTTGTAGGGTGTTTTTACCAAGCTCAATAGGTAGTACCCAGCGGGTCAATCCCTTACTGGCTAGAAATTTCAGGGTCATTGGGTTGTAGATATTGATGCTTGGGCCAGTTATGAAAGGGAGTTTGCTTTTGCTTAAAATCTGTACGGCACCGATATCATTGGCCTCCACAGTAAATCGACCATTCTCACAAATTCTTCTTAGTGTCTTTAGTTCCGATTCGGCCTCCAGTAACGCTAAGGTAGAGATCACCACCTCTTTATCTGTCTGTTCACTCAGTCGTGTGGCAATATCGAGCCAGTCCTGGGTATTGAGACTGCGTCTTTTTGAGCAGACAGTTTCACCAAGGTAGATGATATCAACAGGCATTTGTGCAGCTTGTGCATAGAAGTCAAAAAGATCGTCTCTTGACCAGTAGTAAAGTATCGGTCCGAGTGACAGTTTAGGGTGGTTATTCATTAGATTCTACGCGAGAAACCCCGTTCTTCAGATCGGGGAGGGATAGCGTCCGCCATCAGGCGGCCTGTCTCGCTGCCTCCTTTTTATTCCATGCTATCGCTGGTTGTGGGAAATAAGCGTAGCCGGTTGGTAACGGCTTCCGCTGGTCAACCCAGCTTATTTAACCTAAAAAAATCAGTTGACCGCTCCATTCTAATAGCAGGTATCTGATTTTGAAGAAAATTGCTTCGATGGTTATGGTCACCTACTGGGTAAATCACGCTACAACGTGAATGGCACGCTTGTGCAGGAGCGACCCTTGCCCTGTACCACCACAAACGCACCCTTCACGCTGTCCAACTGATCTTTTTAGGTTTAACAAGCTCCGTCCTTTAGGGCGGGGTAGTTGACGATCCTAGGATGATTATTGCCACGGACGATAGTAGGGGCCAAGGGTCGTGCTCGCACCCTCAGAAACCTGGTCGAGTATGCTATTCCAATGTCTCTTTGCTTGGTAGGTTTTTGGGTTACTCAAACAGGCATCGAGCGCTTCACGCCAAACTTTGGTGACTTGCCCAATATAGGCTGGTGAGCGCTGCCTCCCTTCGATTTTAATGGCTTTAACGCCAGCCTGATGCAGTTGCGGCAGCAGCTCCAGGGTGTTGAGCGATGTGGGTTCTTCGATGGCGTAGTAGGTATGTTCGCCAACTGAGAAACGTCCTTTGCAAATAGTCGGATAACCTGCCTGCTCATTGAGTTCGTAGCGATCAGTAAGTACTCCGTTGAGGCGCGACTCTAGGCCTTTGCGCGTTTCCCTGTATTCAACAAACTGAGCTGGTGAGCAGGCACCGTGGGTATTTGGGGATTCACCCGTCACATAAGATGAGAGTATACAGCGTCCTTCAACCATGACACATAGGCTGCCAAATCCAAAGACCTCAATCTCTACTGAGGTATTTTCGACCACTTGCTGTACTTGGTTCAGGGATAATACTCGCGGCAATACGGCACGCTTTATACCAAAGCTATCGGCGTAAAAGCCAAGGGCTTCATAGTTGGTACTGGAGGCTTGTACCGAGAGGTGGAGGTTGAGGTCAGGGTATGTCTGGCTGGCGTAATCAAGAATTCCGATATCCGCACAGATCAGGGCATCAACCGAGAGTGATGCAGCAGTATCAACGGCTTCACACCAACGATCCCAGCCCTGTGGTCGGGGATAGGTATTGAGCGCCATGAATACCCGTTTGCCCCGTGTTTTGGCGTAGGCAATCCCCTCTTTAGCGCGTTTTAAATTAAAATTGAGTCCGGGGAAGTGGCGAGCATTGGTGTCGTTTTGTAGTCCGAAATATACGGCATCAGCGCCCTGATCAATGGCGGCTTTTAGGGAGGGTAAATTACCTGCAGGACAGACCAGTTCCATTATTACATCTCAAAATATCAAATGTCAGGCCACTTGACGGCATGATCGCCTACTACGCTTTTGGAGCTCCCTAGTGATGGTGTTGAGTACACGCCACTTCTGTGAACACCAGCTGGGTGCTAGTAAAACGTTCTCCGATGCGGTCCCCGTGAGGCGATGCCAGCTGATCTCGGGAGGTGCCAACTCAACCAGATCTGCTGCAATCTGAACATACTCATGTAAGGTTAAAGGTTGGTAATCGCCCTGACGCCAAGTATTGGCCAATTGGGTGCCTTTTACAACATGCAAGGGGTGTAACTTAAGCCCATCCGTACCCACTTCAATAATGCGCTGCAGGGTTTCCCGGCTGTGTCGTGCTGTTTCGCCAGGCAGACCTGCAATCATGTGAGTGCAGACCTTAAGGCCACGCGCCCTTGCCCGGGATGTCGCATCTTCATACTCCGCGAAACCATGTCCTCGATTGATTCTTTCAAGGGTCGCATCAAATGCAGACTGAAGGCCCAATTCCAGCCAGATTTCATAACCCTCTGCCTGATAACCGGCCAATAGATCAAGCACATCATTGGGTACACAATCGGGGCGGGTACCAATGGCGAGGCCTAGCACATCAGTTTCGGCCAAGGCTTTGCCATATAGTTGTGCGAGATGCTCGACACTGCTATAGGTGTTGGTATAAGCCTGAAAATAGGCCAGATATTTAAGTGCGCCGGTGCGTTTGCGAATCACCTGTCTGCCCGCTTCGATCTGCTCGCAGATTGGTTTAGGGCGGCGGCTATTTGGACTGAAAGAGATGTTATTGCAGAAAGTGCAGCCGCCTTGGCCTTTGCTGCCATCGCGATTAGGGCAGGTAAATGTACTATCAAGCGCAATTTTATGTACACGCTCGCCAAATCGTTGCAGCAGATACTGGCCAAATGTTGGGACATATTTGGCTAATGTTGTCATCTGAGCTAGCCGACGAAATTGAGGATGCGGCGGCGAAACTTGACCTTCAGTTGTTTCGCGATGGCCTCACAGGCAGGGATATCAACCCCCTCAAGTCCATCAATGGCAGTGGCCGTCACGTCGGGAATGTAGTTGGGTGCGAGACTAAGAAAATCAAGCATTGCTTCATAAGATCCAGGTAGGTTAGGTTGGCAGTGCTGCTCATAGACATCACTGTTTTGTGCATTCAGTGACACGGAAATGGCATCAACACATTCTCCCAGTTCCGGTAGTACATCTTGCTTATGCACCAGGTTGGCCAGACCATCAGTGTTGACCCGCACATAACCTCCCTGTTGCTTTATATAGCGGGCTACCTGTAAAAGGACGTTGAGTCTGAGTGTCGGTTCGCCATAGCCGCAAAAAACAATCTCATCATATTTATTGGGGTTGTCGATCGAAGTAATGACCTCCTCCGCAGTAGGTCGGTGAGTGAAGGAGAGATCATAGCCTTTGACCTCCATGTTGCCCTGTGTTTTTGGGCAAAAGGCACATTCCAGGGTGCAGCGATCAGTAATGCTGAGATAGAGGTTGTTTTCTATTTGGTAGCTGATCTGCTGCGGCACGATGTTTTCTTTATGGTTTGATTAGGGTTGCCTATCTTATCGTTTGGAATAATCGAAGCAATGACTTTAGTCAAAGTTTATGAAGCGCTGATCTCTTGTGTCACCTTTTGGCAGATGACCTTAAAATTTTCATATTGTTGGTGTGTGACTCCAGGGCCACTGAGGCCGTTGTCGGCATAAAAGAGGCCGATTGCTTTGTCATTTATGAAGATTGACATCGAAACAAATCCACTGGTATTGATCTGTTCCTGTGCTGATGGTGGGATCATGGGAAGGTATTTCTCTACATTTTTCTTATTCAGAAATATGGACTGAGATTTTTTTAGCAAGGCCTTGAAAAGGCTTGGTTTGTTTGTATCTAGGACAAAACCCTTGAGGGATAATTGTTGTTCGGCCTCAATAACAAGTCGGGATCTGAGCATCTTACGATCTGGGGTTAGCATAGCAAACATAGTACGACTGAGCCCTAATTCATGATGCATCTGTTCAAGAGCCGAGTTTAGCAGCTCCTGTAATGGGTTAGTGCGAGGTTTTTCAGGAGTAGTAGGGTGAGGTTTGGTGGTAGGTGTTTCGGTATGAGGTGTTGGCTTGGTAACTGTTGTTTTAGTATGGGGGGAGGGTTTGGAGACTGTTTCCTCGATAAGGGGTTTTGGATTGGATATTGTTACCTCGGTTGCTGACGCTAGTGATGGTTGTTGTCCACAGATAATGAAGTAGGCAGGAAGTGGCAAGGGAAGCACATGCAAGCTGCGAGCGGCCTCAGCAGCAAGTTGATGTAGATGGACTCTTGCCTGATCGATTGGGATATCTAGAAAATCTGCTAGTAGTTCAATATCGTCAAGGGTTCTGCTTCTGTTCCAGCCGAGACTGGTTTCCCGTGCAAGAGCGGCGGCAAGCATCACGGTTAGTGGCTTTGGAAGGTAGCTGTTGGCCATGCCCTGAGAGTCTCGGATCAGATCCGGGAGTCGCCAGCGTTCGCTTAGTTGGATATTGAGTTCCTCAAAGGTAAACCCCAGTAATTCGACGATAACATTCTCACGCTCATCTCCCGCTTCAACCCTTTTTTGAATGTGGCGCATCGTATCAGCTGCCTGCGACCAGAGTGCCATTTCGCCGATATCATGAAGTAAGGCACCGGTGTAGAGCGCATCTGCATCTGATTGATTTCGCTGTTCTGCAAGACCTCGGGCATAGAATGCGGCATGGGCAGCACGGCTATAACAGTTGATTAGCCCTCTTCTTGGTGGTCCTTTTAACCTATCTTCGAGGCAGGGGAGTCTTTTGCATGCCTGTTCAATTAACCCCATACCCAGCATGGGAATGGCCAGGGAAATGCGCGTGATCGACTCCTTTGGCGTGTTAGGTAGGCTGTTCAGTTGCTGCATGATATAGAGGCTAAAGCCTGGGTCTCGGGAGATTGCTTCTGAGAGCCTGGCGTGGTTGACACTGGTTTGATTCAGCAAGTCCCTGACACAGGTTAGGGTTCGCTGCATTACTGGAAGTGGCTCGACAGAGAGTTTTTGTACCCACTCATTGACAGTTTGGGTCATAGCTTGCTGATCTGCTTTTGTTTGGTTGATTGTTACAAGATCTGCTGAGATCCTGCCGCCTAGTGTGGTGCTTCATACAAATTGACGATGATAGAAGCCTGCTCAGGCCAGGAGACAAGGCGCAATGCGCAGGGAATGGCTCGCCCTTTTCAAGCATGGCAACGCAGTATCCTGGCCT
>JARRQF010000247.1:0-5675 GCA_037382065.1 Candidatus Thiodiazotropha sp.
TCAAGCATTGCAACGCAGTATCCTGGCCTGAGCAGGCTTCCCTTCGGGCGAGACGCTAAGCGGTCATCCGCGTTGTTGCGCGCCTTGGAAAGGGAGAAGCCATTCCCGGCGGCACGCACATAGCGGCTAACCGCTTAGCGTCACGCTATCATCGTCAATTTGTATGAAGCACCACACTAGGCACCTGCCTGATTACTCTTTTCGAGAAAGCTTTCAAGTTTATCTGAACCGCCAATGTGCTCACCATTTATGAACACCTGTGGCACCATCGAAGCACCGGCCACGGCGCGCAGGGTGACCTCACTGTAGTCTCGGTTAAGTACTAACTCATCGAATGCGATACCAGCATCTTTCAGCATGCCTTTGGCTCGAATGCAAAATGGGCATCCCTTGCGAGTGAATAGAGTGACATTCAGAGGCTTGGCTGCACCGGGAGCCAAATAGTCGAGCATGGTATCGGCATCTGAGACCTCAAAAGGGTCTCCAGGCAAGTCTGGCTCGATAAACATCTTCTCAATCACACCATCTTTGACCAGCATTGAGTAGCGCCAGGAGCGATCACCGAAGCCAAGATCCTGCTTCGATACCAACATCCCCATGCCTCGGGCAAAATCACCATTACCATCAGGTAAAAATGTAATGTTATCGGCTTTTTGCTCGGCCTTCCATTCATTCATCACAAAAGCGTCGTTAACTGCCAGGCAGATGATTTCGTCAACGCCATGCTGCATCAGAGCACCAGCTAGTTGGTTGTATCGCGGTACGTGAGTTGAAGAACAGGTTGGCGTAAAGGCACCTGGTAATGCGAAAACAACGATCGTCTTGCCTTTGAATACCTCGTCACTACTGATATCTACCCAATCGTGATCGCTACGGGTGCGAAATAGAGTAGAAGGTACTGACTGGCCTTCGCGACTTTCCAATTTCATAATGAATTTCCTCAAGTGATTTATTAATGTTTTGTCTTCAGTGGGTGTAGTATGCCAAGCGATTAATGATTAATAAAGCAGAAAGAATTGAATGAATTAATCGGTAGTACCTATCAATAAGAGTCTTGGTCACGCCTTTGCTGGTACGCTGCTCTGCTCACAAAAAAACACTGGGCCTGAAACCCGCTGTGCTTCTCGCTTATGCCAGGAGGAGGTGTTAAGGAGGTACTTGATTCAATTTGGGTGGTGTTAAGATATTTAGACTCTGGCCGATAACCTATTGATTATATAATTCAATATGGTTTTTTCTGTTTTCAGAGGACTTCAAGATGTTTGGTCTAAATTGTAAAAAATCACTCAAGCTAGTCACTGAGCAACTCTCTCATAAATCAGAAGAAATAGAGCGCCTTAAACAAAAAATCGCTGATCTCGAAGGAGAAAACTCAAGTTTGAGGGCAACCACAGAAGCTCTAGAGTCTGAGGAGCAGATACAGAGGCAATTACTGAGTAATTTTGCTTATCTAGGCGATTCATTTCAGGAACTTCAGCAGTCACTGACACACACCGCCGACACAATGAAACAGGAGAAGAATAGCGCGATCAAGGGTTCTGAAATCTCAACCCAAGCCATCACAAGCGTCGAGACCATGAGCAGTGAAATTGATAATGTAACGTCCATTTCCAAAAAGAGCACAGATAGTGTTGTTAAACTCAGAGAGATAGCTGGCAGCATCAGTGACTTTGTCAGTATCATTCAAGGAATATCTGAGCAGACAAACCTATTGGCTTTGAATGCCGCCATTGAAGCGGCCCGCGCTGGAGAAATGGGTAGAGGATTTGCCGTAGTTGCCGATGAGGTGCGAAATTTGGCAGGCAGGACCCGTGAAGCAACCGCCGAAATTGCCAATTTAGTCGATACCATAACTCAAGAAACCAAAGAGTCTGTTGAAACCATGTCCTCAGTCATGGATGTCACGCAGAGTTTTAAACAGCAGGTTGACCTATCTATCGATCAAATAGAGCAACAATTTGATCTATCTAAGTCAATGGAGTCAACGATATCCTCAATCGCACTAAGAACCTTTATCGAACTGGCGAAACTTGATCATCTTATTTTTAAATTTAATATTTATAAATCCTTTATTGGCCTATCTGAGCAAACCCCTGAAGGACTTTTAGATCACAAAAGCTGCCGTTTGGGGAGTTGGTACTACACCGGTGAAGGCTATGCCTGCTTCTCTCAACTTCAGGGTTATAGCGAGATTGAGGCACCCCACATACAAGTACATGAAAACGGCAAGCTTGCTTTGACTCATCTCCAAAATGGCAATCGTTTAGCAGGAATTAACGCGATAAAACAAATGGAGGAGGCCAGTATGCAGGTACTATCCCGGCTTGAAAACCTAGCTCGTTCAGGAGAATCACATTCGCATATACTCTGTTCTGATGAGTTGCATTGATCACAACTGATTTTTTAGGATTATATTTCATCGGGCACGAACTTCAGAACATTACCATTGATGCAGTAGCGTTTGTGACTTGGTGGTGGACCATCGTTAAAAACATGCCCCAGATGGATGCCAGAGCTGGCACTGAGTACCTCTACACGATGCATGCCGTGACTATTATCTTCACGCAACGTAATTGATCCTTCTACCGGATTGAAAAAGCTCGGCCAACCGCTGCCGCTCTCAAATTTGGTGTTGCTACGGAATAGTGGAGCTCCGGTAATTGGGTCGACAAAGGTACCGGGGCGCTTCTCATCAAGGTGTGAGCCAGTATAGGCGCGTTCTGTGCCCTGTTCATAAGCGATGTGCTGCTGCTCTGGGGTTAACAGTTGGTAACCGAGCCATTTCCAGAAGCGCTGTTTGTCCCCGTTATAGCCGGTGTAACGTGATATTTCATGACCTTTTTCAAAGAGCACAATGGTGGGTGTGGCAAACAGTGCTTTTTCCAGAGTCCAGCTCTTGGGTGGTTGAGGGCTCAAGCTACGGGCCACATCGACTTCAGATCTCCAGTGATCAAGCACCTCACTCTTGAACTGCTTGCAGTAGGCGCAATCTTCAGCCTCGAAGACGATCAGTTGTCGTGTTTGGTTGAGTGATTGAAGATTGAGTTTCGGGGGCATCTCTGACTCCTTGTGGGAAAGCATTGGGTTGCCTGGGTATTTTACCCCGGTGCCGCCAAGGCCGCAGTATCCGTTGGGGGGTTTTATCAGGTAGTCCTGATGATAATCTTCTGCGGGGTGATAGTTATCGAGCGGCGCTATGTCGGTGGTAATTTTGTTATAGCCGTTTTGTGTCAGAGCCTGCTGATAGCGATCACGGGTCTTTAGCGCTATTGCAAGTTGTGTCTCGTTATGAGTATAGATGGCACTACGATAGTTTGATCCAATATCATTGCCCTGACGATTGCCCTGGGTTGGATTGTGGTTTTCCCAAAAATGGATTAACACCGATTCGAGATTGGTTTTGCGAGTATCGAAGGTTACCTTTATAACTTCAGCATGGTTACGTTTGCTTGCCATGCCGCGTTTTAGAAGAGATTCGTGAGCCTGTATCTTGCGATAGTTTGCCTCGATATCGCCGTTTGCATATCCACTTTCGACATCGACCACTCCAGGTAGAGCTGACAAGCGTTTTTCCGCACCCCAAAAGCAGCCCATTCCCAGTACAATGGAGTCGAGACTGTCTGATCTTTCTTGATGAGGGCTAGCCCCTACTTGAAAGGGGGTTATCAGGATCAGGAGTGTCGCCACTAAGATGGCATCTAATCGCTTGTTCATATTGCTCTGTCCTCTTTTGCAGAATTTAGGTTGAAGCCTACCTATAGGCTACACCATTGAGTTGGACAGAATTCTCGCGAAAATGTCACGAAAGGATCACATTTGGTTGAACCTGATGTGCGGTTGGCGGAAGGTTCTCCTGAATGAAATCAAGGAGCATCCCTGCATGTTGCTGAAACAGTTCTACTGAGTCATGTTGTGCTCCTTCAATTGGAATAATCCTAACCTGGTGTTGCCTGGTCGCGTTCTCACCGATCAGCTGCATATCGCTGATTGGCACTACCTGGTCATCGGTGCCATGGGCAAGAAGCACCGGGCAACGAACATGACGAATTCGGTTCATAGGCGCGATGTCATCGAAACGGAAGCCGATAGCCCACTGAATATAGTTCAGAATCAGAGGCCGCAAGAACGAGGGTAGCCAAGGTCTGCTGAGGTGGCGGTTCATGACGAGGTTTGGGTGGGCGAAGCCCGACAGACCAATGACCAAGTCGATATCGTGTCTATGAGAGGCAGCTAAGATGGCTGCAGCCGCTCCAATGGAGTGACCAAGTACCACAATCTTCTGTTCAGGGCTTCTTTGTCTGTTCCAATTCACGACAGCATTAAGATCCTCAGAGAAGCGAGGCAGAGAGGAGAAACTGTCGCTATCGCTGCGACCATGATTGCGTGCATCGTAGAGCAAAACCTCCATGCCAGCACGATGGAATGGTAGTGCCAGAGGCAACATCATCTCAGCATTGGCGCCCCAGCCATGAACGATTACAAGGGTGCAGGGGCTCTCTTTAGCAGGTAGCAACCAGGAGTAGAGCCGTTTCGCTTTTTCGCTGATGAGATAGTGCTGTGAGTATGCCAAGCCCAGTTTTTCAGGCGTGGCCTGCTCGGGAATACGTGGTGCACGATAGACCCAATGCAGCACCACGGGGAATAGCAGAATAATACCCAAAAGGGAGAAAAAAATTAACGGCAGTAGATGCATGGGGATAGATTATCCGGTTAGGATAGTGGGTAGACAAGTTTGATGATATAACAATTATGCTTGATTGGAGAAATTTACCGAACTATGAGTTCTGCCATGGTTTGACTGCTGGGCAGTGGGCATGGGAGTTTCTGCGCCGCAACCCGGTTTATCAACAGGAGTGGCAGAGCTTCATTGCTACTTGGCGGGCCTTGGAGGCAACATATGGAAAACCATCTCAGCGTGATATGGCGAGGTGGAAACAGGATCCTAGGGCGTGGGTAGCTGCTGAGGAGTGTCCTGAGAGTGACTGCCGTGTCGATGCTAATAAAGTATTGATTGAATGTGCTTTGGGTGCTCGCTGGGGCTTTTATAAGTTTCCCCCTGACCCCGAGGATGATGATCCAATAGGCGGTGGTCGACTGGTTTGGCGTGAGATTTCGAGCAGTGCATCTCTGCTTGAAGCGGGTCAGAACGCTCCAATCGAATTGCAGCAGGCGGCGCTGGTATTTGACCTGGGATTGCCTTTGGCACCCCAACTGGATCAGGCCAAACGCCATTTGCAGATCGAGCAGCGAAAGCGGATTTTATCCGGCGATATTCTGCCACCCCGGATATCAGAACATGCCGCCAGACTCATCGTAAGTCTTAGAATTCTTGATGGAATGGCAGCTGCTGCTTCACTGGGTGATCTGGCAGTGGCGATAGAAGTGTCAGGCTGTCTGCTGAAGGCAGCCATCAATGAGGCTTTTGCGCTACGAGACAGGGAGTATCATCGCCTGCTATTGCTGGGGTAATCATCGCTTCAGTCTTGCTGTCGATGTAATCAATTGGATGCTGCAACTATGCCCATAAGTACGGCATCGAAATGTCGAATGCACAGGGTTAGCAGAATAGCCCGAAAACCCTCGCCCAATGCGGGCGGGGATGAAAGGGCTAATCAGGCGTAGCCTGATTTTCTACATACTTACGCAAGGTCTCAATCGTTGCTCCACCTGCCGAA
>JARRQF010000248.1:0-5651 GCA_037382065.1 Candidatus Thiodiazotropha sp.
GTTGTTGCGCGCCTTGGAAAGGGAGAAGCCATTCCCGGCGGCACGCGCCTAGCGGCTAACCGCTTAGCGTCACGCTATCATCGTCAATTTGTATGAAGCACCACACTAGCGAACCCAGAGGGTAACGATGTCCAGCTAACAACTTAGGACAATCAATATATGACGGTTTTATTGTTTGCTTTTGAATACAAACATTTTACCATGCGCAAGGTCCGCTTGCTTTGTCATTCAATAGGTTATGCGTGAAATTTTGCTGAATTTGAAGCTATTTTTTTAAAATCAGGGACCTGCTATTGGAATGAAGCATTCAACTGATTTTTTAGGTTGAAGCAGCACACTACGCTACAATGTGACCAGGCTAATTTATGGAAAACTTGCTATCTAATCGGAATAATTTACCCAGACGCTTGGCTCCTGCCCTGATGCTTTCTATAGGCCTGAATTTATTGATAATTTGGTTCATTGCTAAGCTCATCCCCCACAACATTGAGAGCCACCACCGTTCGAAAGCGATACAAATCACCTTTGGAAATCAACTCAGAAACCAACAGATTGCTTCAGCTAAAGCAATAAAACCAATTCTTAGCAATCAAGCAGAGAGCCATTCATCAACCCACTCCCAAAAACAACCTGAACCCCTCACTCAGAAAAACCGTATTAAACAGCAAATCAAGTCAGATTCGCCCCATTCAGTAACTACAGCAAAGATCCTTTCCAGCGCATCAAGTATCACCCACGATATCGCCACTGAAGGTCCCAATGATACGAAAAAAGATGAAACTTCTGTATCAGCCATACTGAATAAGGCATTGAACCCCCACAGAGAAGCCCCCGGAGTTTCAAACCTGGCAGATGGGACAATACGGGTTGTAACAAAGCAGGGTTATACCTACTGCATCAAGCCGATGGATGATGGAAAAATCAACGGCCCCGAGGATGATATAAGAGTTTCTGTCTACTGTAATTAACGGACAATACCCCACTCATTCGTAATGTTTTAATAATATACCTATTGAGAGAATCAGTTCCTAAAGTTGCTAATACTTTAGTTCTAAATAACATGCATTCACATAGGAAGTTACATATGATCAAAGGTATAAAAATCGCGGGCCTAGCAACGCTCCTGTTCAGCACCTGCAACATTGTAGAAGCAATCCCCCTTTACTACACGATTTCGGGTAACATCAGTTCATCTGGTCAATCCGATACTGCCGGCATGATGCAAGACATGGGACTAGCCTCTGGCGACACAGTCAGTTACACTTTTTTGATTGATCTGGACAGTGAAATAACTAGCACTTGGTCATCCCTGAGCAATAATAATTTCGATGCTGCTCTCGTCTCAAGCAACATCTTCGGTAATGCTCCTATCGCTGATGGTGAACTCTATCCAGCCGCTCCCTGGGGCGGTGGCGGCTCGACCCAAATCACCAATTTTGCTAATCAGCATTACCAAGGAGAAGCTTTCTATGGAGAGACGGTTCTAGCGGGATTCGCGCCCAATGCCAGCATTCAAATTCACAACGAGGCGAGTTATTTCGCCGATGGTACGATAACGCAACTTCAACCCGGTGATTTCTTCTCGGCCTACAACTCAACCTATCTTTATGATGGGAAAGGTGGCGGATCCCATTTTTCAGTAGATAATTTTCGGATCGATTCCGTATCCGAAGAAAATCCTGCTACTACCACGGCCACTACTACTGCCACTGCCACGGCCTCTGTACCCGAACCAGGACTCCTGTGGCTATTCGGCGTTGGAATGATAGGCTTAGCAACACGTCGTTTCCGTAACTGATAAGCAGGCATAGTGATTGGCTTGGGCAGCTGCCAAGCCAATCATCTTGAACCTAAAAAGATCAGTTGGGCAGCGTGAAGGGTGCGCTTGTGGTGGTGCAGGGAAAGGGTCGCTCCTGCACATCCATGTGCCACCACAAGCATGCCATTCACGTTGTAGCGTGATTCACCCAGTAGGTGACCATAACCATCAAGCTATTTTCTTCAAAATCAGATGCCTGTTATTAGAATGGAGCGGCCAACTGATTTTTTAGGTTGAAATATAGGGTAATGAGCGTAAATAAATCACTCTCGTTTCTTTTCCAAAACCAAAGCATCAAATATCATAACTGCCACTCCAAGCGTAATAGCTGAATCGGCAACATTGAATGCTGGCCAATAGTACTCTTGATAGTGGAAATGTAGAAAATCGATAACATGCGTAAACAGGAGACGATCTATCACATTACCGATCGCCCCTCCAATAATCAGAGAGAGCGCCACTGCGACCCACTTTTCCACCTGTTTCAGTCGCCATAGCCAAGCCACCAGAACACCACTGACCCCGATTCCAAGAATCGTGAAGAACCAGCGCTGCCAGCCATTCTGCTCACTGAGAAAGCTAAACGCAGCCCCTTCGTTATAGATCAGGGTCAAATCAAAAATGGGCATGACATAGATTGACTGATGCAAAGTCAACATCGACTCGGCAACTTGCTTAGTAGCCTGATCCAGCAGGATGACTACCAGTGATAGCCACAACCAACGCACCATATCGTACTCCTTTACTCAGACAAAGAGGCGAGTTTCGCCTGACCCGACTACATTATCCACACAGCGACCACAGAGTTCTGGATGTTCGGAATGACTTCCCACATCCTCACGGTGATGCCAGCAACGGACACATTTAACATGCGGTGAAGCATTCACCTGGATGGCCACGCCCAGTTCATCATCCAATAAAATATCATCCGGCTTGTCCGCCAGGGGAGAAACCTTAGCATCGGAGGTAATCAACACAAAACGAAGCTCATCGTTCAACTGCTCAAGTGCGCGCTTCAGATCCCCATCGCAGTAGAGGATCACATCAGCATCCAACGTGGAGTTACCTGCGGCACGAAATGACTCCATTGCCTTTGCAACGGCTTCGCGTAGGGTGATGATCAGATGCCAATAGTCAGAATTGAATGAATCGCTGGAGTTAAGTGGGGTAAGTTCCTGATACCACTGCTCAAGAAAAACGCTATCGCTGCGTTCACCAGGCATAGATTGCCAGATCTCATCACTCGTGAAACTTAGAATAGGTGCCAACCAGCGCACCATGGCCTCGATAATATGGTACATGGCAGTCTGACAAGAACGACGAGCCAGACTATCAGCCTGGGTCGTGTATTGGCGATCCTTGATAACATCGAGATAGAAGCCACCCAATTCATTGACGCAGAAATTGTGAATTTTTTGGTAGATGATATGAAACTGATATTCCGCATAGGCTGCAGCAATCTCCTGTTGCAATTGCAGGGTATGGCCCACAACCCAGCGATCGAGTTCGATCATCTGTGATGGAGCAACCAAGTTTTGCTGAGGATCAAAGCCATTCAAATTCGATAGCAAAAAGCGGGCTGTATTACGGATACGCCGATAGGCGTCTGAAGTGCGTTTGAGAATCTCATCCGATACACTCATCTCGTTGCGATAGTCAGTAGCTGCCACCCACAAACGAATGATATCCGCACCCAGGTTTTTCAATACCTTCTGTGGCGCCACCACATTACCCAACGATTTGGACTGCTTGCGTCCATTGGCATCCACGGTAAAACCATGCGTCAGCACCGCCTTATAGGGTGCGCAGCCATTCATCGCCACGGAGGTCATTAGTGATGATTGAAACCACCCCCGGTGCTGATCAGAACCTTCCAGATAGAGGTCAGCAGGTAGACTCAATTCGGGACGTGCATCCAGCACGCTATGGTGAGAAACTCCAGAGTCGAACCAGACATCCAGAGTATCAGTCACCTGATCATAGTCACCGGCCGTCTCTCCTAGCAGCTCTTCCTGCTGCAGATTGAACCAGGCTTCGAATCCACTCTTCTCAACCAGCGTTGCTACCTGTTCAATCAGCGCCGGGGTCTCTGGATGAAGATCCCCAGTCTGCTTATGGATGAACAGAGTAATAGGAACCCCCCAAGTGCGCTGGCGGGAGATACACCAGTCTGGGCGGTTTGCCACCATACCCTTGATGCGCTCCTCACCCCATTTCGGCATCCAGGAGACCGTGTCGATCTCCTTCAATGCCGCCTCGCGCAGGCCGTTTTGCTCCATACTCACAAACCACTGGGGAGTGGAGCGAAAAATAATCGGGGTTTTGTGTCGCCAGCAGTGAGGATAGCTATGTCGCAGCCGCTGCTCAAGAATCAACGCCCCCTGGGTTTGCAAAACTTCGATGACCCGCTCGTTTGCAGACAATACATGTAGACCGGCAAACAGTTCAGTACCATCGATAAAACAGCCATTACTACCCACTGGGTTATCCACTGGCAGTTTATAACGCATACCAACAAGATAGTCATCGAGTCCATGCCCGGGAGCCGTGTGTACCGCACCGGTACCAGCTTCCAATGTCACATGCTCTCCAAGAATGACCGGCACTTGACGGTCATAGAATGGATGCTGCAACATCAAACCTTCGAAAGCTTCGCCCTTGGCGTAAGCCACAACATGGTAGTGCTCAATATCATAGCGCCCCATAACATCCTTAAGCATATCATCGGCAACCACTAGGCGCTGTTTCCCCTGTGCACCCTCACACTCCACCACGGCATATTCGAAGGAGGGATTAAGCGCCACCGCCTGGTTGGCCGGCAGTGTCCACGGGGTGGTTGTCCAGATCACTATTGACAGCGGCCCTTCTCCTCCCCCCTGCGGAACATGGTGACAACGCTCCAACAGAGCAGTCTCATCCACGACCCTGAAGGCAACATCAATCGCAAAGGAGTCCTTATCCTGATACTCCACTTCGGCTTCAGCCAAAGCAGAACCACAATCGGTACACCAGTGAACCGGCTTGAAACCCTTCTGCACATGACCGTTAGCCACGATTTTGCCAAGGGATCGAATAATATCCGCCTCATATTGGTGACCCATTGTAAGATAGGGATTATCCCAATCACCCAGCACACCAAGGCGTTTAAAATCCTCCCGCTGACCATTTACCTGCTTTTGCGCATACTCCCGGCAAGCCTTACGGAATTGAGCAGTTGAGACTTTCTTGCCTGGCTTACCGATCTTTTTCTCAACCCTAAGCTCAATAGGCAGACCGTGGCAGTCCCAACCTGGCACATAGGGGGCATCGAAACCATCCAGGGTGCGGCTCTTGATAATAATATCCTTGAGAATCTTGTTAACCGCATGGCCGATATGAATATCGCCATTCGCGTAGGGTGGTCCATCATGCAGAATAAAGGTCGGTTTGCCAGCAAAGGCCTGGCGAATCTTTCCATAGAGGTCTTGCTGTTGCCACTTCTTTAACATCTCCGGCTCACGTTGAGCCAAATTGCCCCGCATTGGAAAATTGGTTTTTGGGAGATTGAGAGTCTGCTTGTAGTCGCTCACTTAGGGCTGCCTATAGAGGGTGCGAAAAATAGAGTATTGAAACGTAAAATCGCCTCAGGCGCAAAGTTTCTCAGAAGAATAATCGATTAATGATGTAGAGATTGTAGTGTCATCTAGTGTGGTGCTTCATACAAATTGACAATTATAGAAGCCTGCTCAGGCCAGGAGACAAGGCGCAATGCGCAGGGAATGGCTCGCCCTTTTCAACCTAAAAAGATCAGTTGGACAGCGTGAAGGGTGCGTTTGTGGTGGTACAGGGCAAG
>JARRQF010000249.1:0-5649 GCA_037382065.1 Candidatus Thiodiazotropha sp.
TCATCCGCGTTGTTGCGCGCCTTGGAAAGGGAGAAGCCATTCCCGGCGGCACGCGCCTAGCGGCTAACCGCTTAGCGTCACGCTATAATCGTCAATTTGTATGAAGCACCACACTAGAAAGAGGAGGGGGGAATCACAGGCGTTATTCTGGATGACCGGTGAATCGCCTCTCATGCCAATATATGCTGAGGGTATGGAAACAGACAAAAATAGCACTGAAGTAATGAACTACGTTGGTGTTATCGCCAAGTTGCTGTTTTTCATGCTTTTTATTGAAGTCTATTGCTATGCTGAGCCTGTTTCTGAAGGGTTTTTATCGCAAAAGAGTTTCACCCAAGTAGGTATTCAATCGATAACTCGGCAGGGTCTGACTTCCAAAGCTGACACACCTTTGGTTATTGCTGGTAGCTGGAACCTGCCGCCCTTTAGTCAACTCGATAGCAAAGGAAACCCTGCCGGTCTCGGTGTGGATATCTGGAAACTCTGGGCGGAAAAAACGGGAAGAAAGATCGAATTCTGTCTCTCGAATATGTCCGATTCCATGGTTGATCTGCAAGAGGGACGAGCAGACTTCCATATGGGGATGTTTCAATCGGAGCAACGCAATAGATGGTTATCTTTTTCCAAGCCCTATTTACAGGCACCCGCAACCCTCTACTATCGGTTCCTTGATGGCCAGAGTAAAGGCCTGAAAGACTTTGCCGATGCAAAGATCGGAATTCTGGGACCTATTCCCCAAGAAATGTTCCAATTACGCTTCCCCCAAGCAACCGCCTTGTCTTTCGAAAATATCCCAGAGATGATCGAAGCGATTGATCGAAACGCCATCCAAGCATTCATCGCTGACCGGGCATCCACTGAGATAATACTGCTGCGAAGAGGGTTGAGTGGAGAGTATCTTCCGAATGAGTATCTTGACGATGCCGGAACCTTTGGAGAACCGAGTAAGCTCGCCATTGCATGTCGCAACGACTGGCCAGAATTAGCAGCTATCCTACAAAAAGGGCTAGAGAGCATCAGTGAGCAGGAGCGACAGAAGATACGCCGTCGCTGGATTACCTTAACCCCTGATGATGATCCCATCCTTCAAGACAAACAGAGTCATCTCAATCTAACAGAGCAAGAGAAGGCATGGTTAGCTCAGCATCCGTCACTTCGCATCGGCATTGATCCCAGTTGGGAGCCCTTTGAATATGTGACTGACCAGGGGGAGTATCGAGGAATATCTGCAGAGTTCATGAAGCGTATCACTGAATTACTTGGGGTTGGAGTCTCTTACGATCCTTCGATGAGTTGGCAGCAGGTAATAGAAAAAGCCAAAGCCGGAGAGATTGATGTGATTCCTGCTATCACTGCGTCAGAGGATCGGTTGAGCTATCTGGCCTTTACCGAACCCTATTGGCAATCTCCCATCATGATATTCACTCGTAAAGCCATGCCATTACTAACGGGGCTCGAGGAGTTGAATGGACGGCAGGTGGCAGTGGTGCAGAGCTATGTTACCTATGAGTATCTAAAGCGCGATTATCCTGAATTGCGGTTAAGACTTTTTTCTACCACCCAGCAAGCCTTACAAGCTGTTGCCGTAGGAAAAGCCGATGCTTTTGTTGGAAATCTCAGTATGGGCAGTTTTTTAATCGATCAACTAGGCCTGAATAATTTGAAGGTTGCTGCACCGACGCCGTATAACAGTCAAATTTCAATAGGTGTACATCGGAATAACCCCGAACTCATTTCAATAATTGGCAAGGCCCTGGCTACTATTGACGAAGAGCAACGACGGGCTATTCGTCAGGAATCATTAGCGATTCATTATCAGGTGGAGGTGGATTATACCTTGCTCTGGAAGGTGATGTCTGGTGCAGCCATCGTGTTATTTTTAAGCTTTTTCTGGTTGGCACAGACCCGCCAGCAGAAAGCTGCCCTGACTAAAGCTAAGGCAGAAGCGGAGCAGGCCAATCGTTTTAAGAGCTACTTTCTTGCCAATATGAGCCACGAAATCCGAACCCCGATGAATGCCATTGTGGGGTTTGGTCATCTTGCCCTTCAGTCTCAACTTACTCCACGCCAGCGGCACTATGTTGAAAAGATCCAGTCATCAGCGAATGTACTCTTGAGAGTGATCAACGATATTCTTGATTTCAGTAAAATCGAGGCAGGAAAGCTGAAGATCGAACAGATCCCTTTTAGCTTGACAGAAGTCCTGGATAATCTAGCAAGCCTCAATGGTATGCATGCCGAAGAGAAGGGACTTGAGATGTTGTACCAATTTGATCTCAAAGTTCCCGATCAACTTATTGGTGATTCCTTGCGTTTGGAGCAGGTATTGATCAACCTGGTCTCGAATGCGATCAAGTTTACTGAGCAAGGTGAAGTAACCGTTGTTGTTTCTGAGGAATCGCAAAAAGGAGATCAGGTATGGCTGCGTTTCAGTGTGGAAGATACGGGTATCGGCATACCATCTGAAAGGGCAGCAGGATTGTTTGAAGCTTTTACACAACTGGATGATTCCACCACTCGTCAATATGGCGGTAGCGGTTTGGGTTTGAATATTTCCCGGGAATTGGTTGAGTTAATGGGAGGTGAGTTAAGCGTTAAGAGCCAGCTTGGAGAGGGGAGCCAGTTCTACTTTAGTCTGCCGTTCCGATTGTCAGACGAGCAGGTGCAACGTACCTGGATTCCAGGGCCCGATTTACGGGGCTTGCGTGTATTGGTTGTTGATGATAATCCGGCAGCGGCTCAAATTCTTGGAGAGATGCTTAAATCATTTACATTTAAAGTCAGTCAAGTGGGGAGTGCGACAATGGCTCTGCAACTTCTGAAGGAGGCTGATAAGCAGCAGTGCCACTATCAACTGGTAATAATGGACTGGCACCTTCCCGAGTTGGACGGTCTTGAGGCTTCTCGAAGGATTAGATTCAGCCACACACTTTCCCATATTCCAGTGATTATTCTGGTCACTGCGTTTGGCCGGGAACAGGAGATACGGCAGATTGGGGATTATGGCTTGGATGGTTTTCTGATGAAACCGATAAGTCCGTCAGTATTGTTCGATACTGTGATTCAAGCCTTTAACCACGACCAGGAGACTATTCCTGAAAATAGACCCGATAGGAGAAAAATTCAACGTTTGAAAGGTAACATCTTATTAGTCGAAGATAACCTCATTAATCAGCAGGTGGCACGGGAGATTCTTGAGTTGATGGGGCTGCATGTCACCACCGCTGGTAACGGACTTCAGGCGCTCAAAATGATGGGGCAAATTCCCATTGACCTAGTATTGATGGATATCCAGATGCCAGAAATGGATGGCTATGAAACGGTGCGCAGAATACGCACTGAGAGATCGCTTCAGGATTTGCCAGTGATTGCGATGACTGCCCACGCCATGAGTGGCGATCGTGAACGCTGTTTGGAAGCGGGAATGAATGAGCATCTAGCCAAACCTATCGATCCCTACCGCCTCAATGAGGAGCTTAGCCGCTGGCTTAAGTCAGAGAATGTTAAAAGTAATCAGGTGTCTTTAAAAGCATTAACAGCCAATGCGAACAGGTTACCCGATTACTTGCCAGGAATTGATCTCGCCTGGGGCTTGGAACGAATTGGCGGAAATTACCAGCTATTTGTTAAGCTGCTTAGTGACTTTATTGATGGACATGGCGATGCAATTCAGCAGATAGAGCGACAAATAGGTAGCGGGGAGATTGAAAGTGCACGACGCGAATTGCATACCATACAAGGTGTGGCGGGTAATATGGGAGGTTTAGCGCTACAGCAAACAGCAAGGGCTCTGGAGTCAGAATTGATCAACGGTGGTATTGACTTGGCAGGAGAAGCCTTTCAGCAGTTTCGTCAGGCATTTACAACGCTATTTAATGGGCTAGACCAACTTGATAAAAGCCTAACAATATCGGATGCTTCAACCGTTATACATAGCGATGAGGAGCAGATTGCCCCTATTGGTCTACTCATTAAGGAGTTAAAATCAAAACTTAAGGATGGAGATCCTGATAATGAGAAACTATTAGCAAGTATTAAAGCGCAGTTGCCGGCAGGTAAAGTGCAAGACGTTTTTGAATGCATGGTAAGCAGCATCAATGATTATGATTTTGATGAGGCTTTGGGAGTGTTGGGTAGACTAGCCGAGCAGCTCAAGGAAAAAATAGATGAATAGTGAGAAGCCTAAAATACTAATTGTTGATGATGAAAAATTCTACATAGATGTGTTGATGGATCTGCTGAAAGATAATTATAAAATTATCGTTGCTATAGATGGTGATCAGGCACTGCGAAGAGCGGCTTCACAGCCACCACCTGATTTGATTCTGCTCGATATTCTAATGCCTGAAATGGATGGCTATGAGGTTTGTCGTCAACTCAAAAAGAATCCACTAACTCAACAGATTCCCGTCATCTTTCTTACGGTCAAGAGTGAGGTGGCTGATGAACTCAAGGGGTTTGATCTTGGCGCTGTTGACTATATCTCAAAACCTATGAGCCCACCTGTTGTAAAAGCAAGGGTCAGTACCCATATATATTTGAGTAAGGCGCGAAAACAGTTGGCCGATCAAAACCACCTTCTTGAGGATATGGTACAGGATCGCACTCAAGAGTTATCCCGTACCAAGGATGTTGCTATCTACTGCATGGCTTCGTTGGCTGAGACAAGGGATACTGAAACTGGAAAACATATTCTTCGTACACAGCACTATATTCTGTTATTGGCTCGCAAGTTAAAAGAGCAGGGCCTATATGCTGACTACCTGGATGATACAGTATTGGATTTGCTCTATAAGACATCCCCTTTGCATGATATTGGCAAAGTAGGCGTGGCCGATCGCATCTTATTGAAACCTGGAAAACTCAACCCGGAAGAGTGGGAATTGATGAAAAAACATGCTCAATATGGGCATGATGCGCTACTTCGAGCAGAGCAGGAATTCGGCACGACAGACTTTTTAGTGATGGCCAGGGAGATTGCCTATACCCATCATGAACGTTGGGATGGCACAGGCTATCCTCAGGGGCTGAAAGGCAATGCGATCCCCGTTCCTGGAAGATTGATGGCGATTGCTGATGTCTATGATGCATTGGTTAATAAACGTGTCTACAAAGAGCCCTATCCACATGAACAGGCTGTTGAGATTATTCATCAGGCATCGGGTAGTCACTTCGACCCGGTTATGGTTGAAGCCTTTTTGAGCTTGCAGAATGAATTCAAAAGAATAGCAACCGACTATGCAGACTCTCAGCTTGAGTAGAGCGACTAACTCAGGTGCGTACACTTGTAACTGCCACGTCCTGAAAATTAACATATTAATCTCAGAATGGAGCGGTCAACTGATTTTTTTAGCAGAATAGCCCGAAAACCCTCGCCCAATGCGGGCGGGGATGAAAGGGCTAATCAGGCGTAGCCTGATTTTCTACATACTTACGTAAGGTCTCAATCGTTGCTTCACCTGCCGAACTTGCAAAGTACGACCTTGACCACAAAGCGGATGATTGGCTTTGTCGAGACAAATGCGTCTTAAATAGGTGTTTAAATTATTACTTCCATCATGCACACTCAATTGAAATACCTTTGTTAAGGTATTGTAATAAAAGCATTGTATCATTGAGCGCTGAAATGTTAAAAGCTACGAAAGTCAG
>JARRQF010000250.1:0-5638 GCA_037382065.1 Candidatus Thiodiazotropha sp.
GCTGTCCAACTGATCTTTTTAGGTTGAAAAGGGCGAGCCATTCCCTGCGCATTGCGCCTTGTCTCCTGGCCTGAGCAGGCTTCTATCATCGTCAATTTGTATGAAGCACCACACTAGTGCTTAATAAATCTTCGAAAGTGGCGTTATATATGCATGAATGCCTGAGGCTACCGCTGCAAGCACTCATTATCCGCAAGATCAGATAGATTGTAATCATAATGCGGATCCAGACTGATGTCGCATCCAGAATATGAGATAAGTTTTTCAGTTGTTTTCCAAACTCGTGTTCTGAATAAGATTCGAATATACTTACCTATGGTATGCGGGTTTCTCGCATGCTGAAATCTTCTTGGATTGGGTTGTTTTTTGCATAATTAATTTACCAAGCTCAAGAGGATTTATTAATCTATTTTATAAATATTCTATTATTTATCAGATTGTTACAAGTTTGTGAATAGGCGCTATTTAGTAATACTCAAAGAGAAAGCATTAGATGGGTATAGAGATTGTTAAGGCAGACTATCTAAGCAGTCAGCATGAAATGGATATTCCAATGTTGCTAGATAGCTATGCAATGGATCCCATGGGCGGTGGAAAACCACTAAATGAGTTTGTCAAAACAAATTTAGTTAAGGAGTTGGCAAAGTTGCCATACGCATTTTCAATCATCGCCTATGTTGGTGGTCATCCAGCAGGTCTGGTTAATTGCTTTGATGCCTTTTCAAGCTTTCTATGTAAACCAGTAATTAATATTCATGATGTTATTGTACTTACTGAATATAGAGGCATGGGAATTAGCCAAAAAATGCTTAGTAAAGTCGAAGAAATAGCAAAATCAAAAGGTTGTTGTAAAATAACTTTAGAGGTTCTTAGTAATAACGATATTGCAAAATCGGCATATAGTAAATTTGGCTTTTCTAGTTATGAACTAGATCCAAAGGCAGGCGTAGCTCTATTTTGGCAAAAAAAGCTATTATATGATTAAGTTCCACTATTATTGATAAATTGAAATGTAATGAAGATTAGAGCGAGAGAGCAACTTATTGATTTTATTAATCATGGAAATAAAGTAAAGTATATCTATTTCTGGGGTCATCAAGAAAAGGGAAGTGACGTATCAAAAAGCTGTTTTAGTCAGTGGTATAAATCTCCATTTTACGAAGGAGATAATAGATTTATTACTGCTGAGCAATACATGATGTATCATAAGGCGAAGCTGTTTTGTGATAAAAAGGCGTGTGATAAAATTCTTCATTCCAGCAACCCTGGGGAAGCTAAATTAATTGGTCGTAAAGTGCTTAGCTTTAAGCAAGAGGTGTGGGAAGAGAAAAGATTCGATATTATTGTAAATGGAAATCTTGCTAAGTTTTCTCAAAATAAAAAATTAGGTGAATTTCTTACTAATACAAAAGAAAGGGTGTTAGTAGAAGCAAGCCCGGTAGATAAAATATGGGGCATTGGTTTGGCACAAGATAACCCAGCCTCCAATGACCCCTCTCGTTGGAGAGGTTTAAATCTTTTAGGGTTTGCCCTCATGGAAGTGCGAGATAAACTTGCTCATGAATAATGAAAAATATTGAAGAGTGGAGCTGAGACTAAAACAATTGATGCGATAGTAAAAACCTAAAAAAGGTGCGTGGTATGAATAGTTGAAAATGGAAAATAACAATGTGATACTGCAGTAGGATCTGTCAAAGAGCCAATAAAAAGATCGCTGTGCAGATATTTGTTAACAAGGATGATTGGTCATTCTCTACATTATGCCAACAGCGTTAAATCCAACCACTGGGAATATCTACCACATTAATGATACTCGATAACGTTCCATAACATGAGGTGCATATCATGAGCAATATTCTAATCGCCATTTCATTGATTATCCTCCTTCTTCTCGGGGTTGCAGCCCTCTTTCTAGCTGGTTATAACCAGCGCTCTTCATCCATGGATGATTCAACAGAAAAAGATGACTGAGTTTAAATAGAGCCCACTTAGAAATGATTTTGCTTGGGTTCTTCGTAGAAAAATGTGAACCCTAAAGTCTCATATCTAAGCTACCAGAGTAAAATAGAATGCTTTTTCTAAACTTATCGAATGAACGATAACCTTATAGCATTCACTTTGACCATTTGGATTTAATATTTTCACGCACTTTTGTAAAGAACTCAACTAAGCTTAATCCTAATAAGCGAATATTAATGTATAAACAATTAAAGGACCGATGGCTACATTTAAATGAATTTGAAAATGGTTTCCTATCAGATGACCTATTTAAAATAGTCTGCACAAAATATTCTGAAAAGCATAGGTATTACCATACGCTAGATCATATTAAGTCATGTTTGTCGATATTTGATGAGATCTCGTATGATATAAAGGATGCGCAAATATTTGAAATCGCACTTTGGCTTCATGATGTAATATACAATCCAAAGGAAACTAATAATGAGGAACAAAGTACGCTATTCGCAAGTGAGTTATTAAGTGACGCTGGATTCGATGGCGCGTATATCGAGGCGGTAAACGTATTGATAATGGCTACAAAACACCCAAGTATTCCACTCACTATTGAAGAAAAGTACATTGTTGATATAGATTTAGCTATATTGGGGACGACAGGAGATATCTATGATAGTTATTCGGATAAAATAAAAAAGGAGTATTGCCATATACCACTCTATTTATATAAAAGGGGTAGAAAAAAGGTTTTACAATCATTCCTTAAGCAAAAGTCTATTTACAAAACAGAGTACTTTGTCAGCAAGTATGAATTACATGCAAGAGCGAATTTAGAAAGAGAAATGAGTCATTTATAGTATTATATACGGCAAACACACTCAAAAGTAACATGCCATAGTTGCGAGTAATTTGTGGTAAGTTCGAAAAAAATAATATACGTTATTTGCTGAAGTAATATTAAACGATAGAGATTAATAAAATGGAGAAGATGAAAGCAGTAATTCGAACTTCCTTAGTGGGTGGTTTAGTAGTAATCCTACCGATTGCTATTTTGGTATTTGTATTTCGATGGATCTTTAAATTAATAACTGATGCGATACAACCGCTTACTGATAAAGCAGTTGGTATTTACCATATTCCTGAAATTATTGGTGACCTGATTGTAGTTAGCATAATTTTGCTGTGCTGTTTTTTGGTTGGTTTTATCGTTAAAACCAGCTTTGGTAAGTATATGCATCAGCTATTCGATGAACATCTCCAACGGATCGCGCCTGGCTATCGTATGATCAAGGAGGTTGTTATTCAGATATTTGGCAATAAGGAGAGTTCACCATTTTCAAATGGACTCGTTGCTCGTGTAAGGATCTTTGGGCCTGATTGCCCAACGGAGGTTACAGCTCTTGTGACTGATAAAAGCAAAAATGGCATCTACACGATATTCATGCCAACAGGACCCAACCCGACCAGTGGAAACATTTATCATGTTGAGGCGTCCCAAGTTACGCTCTGTCCTGATGTTAGGCTAGACTCGGCAATGCGGACCGTTATTGCCTGTGGTGCTGGAACTTCAAGCATATTTGAAAGTAATAAAGAGTAGCGGAAAACATTGAGACAGTTTGTGGTTATAAGGCTATGGCAGCCGACAACCACCAGTGCTTATGACCGGATGGTTGTTCTGGCTACCAGTTGCCTCTGAAGATAGTGTAGCAATAATAAGTTCTACTAGTTGCCAGTATTATCTCTTTCTAAGCAGTTGCTATAGTCAATGCTAGAGCTGGTATTCTCGCTGCCGTTGGGTATTAACGCATAGGATAAACACAGGTTATTTTGTTCATTGAATTTATAATAAGCGTTTTCATTAGTTTGAAACTGTAAATGATTGCCCTGAGTTCCATCAGGCAGTGTCGTTACTCCTAAATCAGAATATTGAATTGGTTGACCGATGGGGGTTGGTGATGATATTGGCGTTCCTGAGCAATCGTTACTCATATATCCGATATCGTAATAATTGAATTTATGGTCAGCAGTGAAATTCAATAAAATTTGACCAGATCCGCCATCGTTTGAAGGTATGCAATTATTTATAAGCCGCCACATACCTACTAAATTAGAATTCTGCTGATTTGGATTAGGGGTTGGATTAGGGGTTGGATTAGGGGTTGGATTAGGGGTTGGATTAGTTACAGCGCTATGTACACTCAAGCAACGGTTATAATCTATTGTCGATGAGGGTGTTGTATAATATAGGTTATTTCCTGTTTGAAAGGAAACATTGTCGGTAAAGCAGAGGCTATTTTGATTGGTAATAATAAAGTCACCGCTTATAGAATCGACACCATTATATAAAATATTTATTTTGGTGCCACTTGTGCCATCTTGTAGCGTTATATTACCTCCGAGTGTGTATGTAGCCAACTGCTTATACGGTAATTTTTTATCGTTACCAGGAGTAGCGCAACTGGTGTCTTGAAAAATTTGGTAACCACTAGCAACCTGACCGTTATTATTAAATTGGTAGAGCTCTTTATAATAGGTATTATCACTGTTATCGAACACGCAATTAGATGCCATCCATATATTGGAAGTGATTTTATTAGTAGTGACACCACCACTACCACTACTGCCACCAAAAGGAATGTCATCACCACCGCCACCGCCACCACAACCCTGAAGTACTAAGGCAGCGGCAACTGGTAAAAGAAATGATGAGTGTATTGATATCCATTTATTCATAAATATTCCTAGGTATAGTTGTGAGTTTAGAGGTGATACATGCCGCGATGATAGCATAAACGTAAGGCGTTTTTATAGAAAAATGTGAAACCTGGGGTCTTATATCTAAGCCATCACAGTAAAATAGAATGCTATTTCTAAATCCATCGAGTGAACAATAAACTTTGATATTTGCTTTGAACGTTTCTATTTTTAATTTAATCCTTCAGCGATCGTATTACTAATTCGATGCTTGAAATAGTTCAGTATATATAGGTGGGTGCTTCTATATCATTCGAGCCTTTTTTGATTGGTTCCAAGCAACTTTGTATCACCGGCTAGTACCATTTATCAAAATGGCGTTCCGCCTAATCTGGGTAGTGTAAGTTGGAAAGGCACGAAACAGTTTTTTAAGAACCGCCAGACTTACCGGGTTATTTTCGACAATTGTGAGTGAAAGGCACGGTAGGCGTCATACAGTTTAAGTTCTGGCAGCTCATCTTCTTCCTGATACCACGCGTCAGTGTGAGGTGCCTGAGGATCATTTTCCACACACTGCTCAAGGTAGTGTTCTACTTTCCGTGCATGTTTGTGCGCTTGAGTCTCGTCACCCGCAGGCAACTTCAGTTCTTGATAGCGCCGCTGTAAAAATAATTGCGTCAGAATATATGTCATTAATCCCATGAGCGCCTGCTGCTCTATTGCCACCGGAGTCTTACCCCATGCTTTGGCATTGGCCAGATCGTTTTTGAAGTTATCAAAATACTTTTCTTCATCCCAACGGCGATAGTAGAGAAAGGCCACCACGCCTGGCTCCAGTGAGAAATCGTTGGTCAGATACCGATATGTGATACCCTCGGGAGACAACCACTCAATCAGCCGCCAAGGCTGTTTCGCACACCGCAACGCGATCACATCATCTGAGAGGACCTTTTCGTTACAGGGCAACGCCGCGACCTTGCGCGATTCT
>JARRQF010000251.1:0-8600 GCA_037382065.1 Candidatus Thiodiazotropha sp.
CGCAGGGAAGGGCTCGCCCTTTTCAAGCATTGCAACGCAGTATCCTGGCCTGAGCAGGCTTCCCTTCGGGCGAGACGCTAAGCGGTCATCCGCGTTGTTGCGCGCCTTGGAAAGGGAGATGCCATTCCCGGCGGCACGCGCCTAGCGGCTAACCGCTTAGCGTCACGCTATCATCGTCAATTTGTATGAAGCACCACACTAGGATGATAACAGAATCAATCAAGGCTTGTCGGGCGACAAAATATACATCATTTAAATACACCTTTATCTAGATTGTTCAACATTTCACGAGTGACTTGCTTGAAACGAACAATAGATACCCCCTTATGATCACTCATAAACTCATCAGCATCAGCCTTGCTTTCAAGAGGAATCAGTTCATGTCCCATTGGCCCCAACACATCCGATCCAATGACATAGTATGCTTGATGTGCGTCGATACGTTGCAGTCCATAGTACTCTGTTACACCGATAAGCTGCATTTCGCTTGCCTGATGATTTGGCGCCCACTTTTCCAGATCAAGAAGATATTTAAAGAGATCCTTGGCACCATCAAAGTGGTGTGCGTGTCCATCCTTGTAGAGCACGGTGGCAATCCACTCTGGATACTTTGCGACAAACATACCGCATACAGGACAGGTATCCTTAGCCCCTGGAGCGGGTAAATCAAGAGGCTCAGCAGCAGAACCTACCAGACACATCAATATGAGAGGAAGAAGAGTGATGGAGAGAGTAAACTTTTTCATAACCGAATATTTCTAAATTTTTTAGGTTTAACCCATCCCAGTCGCAAATCCCAACCAGGATGGGTTAATTCAACCCAGATTAAAACGGGTGACTTAGCCCGGCATCTTCTGCATTTTTTTCATCATGTGCCGACGCTTTTCCAGGCGCTTTTTACGTACCATGAGGGTATCTTTCGCCATGCCGAGATAGGCGTCACTCAGCGCCTCATCAAAGTTCACCAATTGCCCACCTTGAGCTGCTTGTGCCGTTTTAGCAGCATCTGCAGATGCAAACGCCATTTTGCTGTTCGTAGTCATCGTCCCCTTTAGCTTTGAACCGATCAGATAACTTGCTTCATCAACATTCACTAAGGGTTTGATCTCTTTATCGGAACCAAAATCAGCTGCGTAGATAGCCTTGGGTCCCCGATCAATATTCAACGATAGACTGATCGCCATACAATGAATTGAGCAAGTGCCATCCACAAGGCCATCATCGTAGTGTACCAGATGGCGACTATGGTGCCACTCGGTGCGATCCATGCCGCAATAGGGACATTTTGCGTATTTTTCCAATTCATTTTCCAGCGGAGCCTCATCAGGCGCTGTCTTCGGAATGAATTGCAGAGGTGTTCCATCTCCATCACAAGACGCCCCCTTCGCCTCGACCCAACCTTTACCAGGAACCATTACCCCGACACCCGGTCCAGCTAATGCACTTCCAGACACGCCAACCAAACTAACTGCTGATAACATTTTCAGTAGCTGTCTACGTTCCAATTTATTCTCTTCACACATAATGTATCTCTCCTGTTGTTTTTGTTACTAAACAATAAGGGACCGAACCACTCATTCACCAATTAGCCAGTCCACGCATGATGTCGTAGAAAACCACACCCTCATACAGAGTCCACAACCCGAGCAACGTCACAACCACGCCAGCCAACTTAGCCAAACCACCCTGCAAGGCGGCACCAACCGATGCCCCTACCAATGAGACGACAACCATGGAAGGCAATGTACCTGCACCAAAACTTAACATCATTAACCCGGCACTCAGTGGTTCCGCTGTCGCAGCCGCCTTAACCGCCACAGAAAACACCAAACTACAGGGCACCAAACCATTGAACAATCCAGCGCTCAATGCCGTCATTAAGGGGGACTTCTTTCTTAGCGACGCGAGTGGTACAACGATCAACGTCGAATTCCTTTCTCTCCTGCTCAACCAAGGCAGACCGAGTAGATTCAAACCCAAAAGTATGATCACTACACCTGCCAGTATCATCAAAATACCCTGCACTTTCCCAACAATACCGCTTTGCACCAGTACTTGTCCCAACACCGCTCCGCTGATGCCAAGCAGGGTATAGACACTGATCCTCATTGTGTGAAAAGCCAGCAGTGGCGGCAACCTGACTCCCTGGGATGAATGCATAAAAAAGCCACCGTTAATCCCACTACACATACCAAGACAGTGGAAACTGCCAAGAATTCCAGTCATAAAGGCGAGACTTAGAGAGACTTCAGGTGTCACATCAATTCAACCACAATCTGTTCGAAAAGTTTTGCCGTTGATTCGCCCACGATCCGGGTATACAGCCGCCCCTCACGATCAATAATGAAGGTTGTTGGTAGACCGATCACACCATAGGCCCGAGCCGTCTCCCCTTCCTGGTCTAGTAGCGCCTCATAACTGATATTGAGCTTACCGATGAAGTCGGCAGCTGTCTCCCGATCCTGCCTGACATTCAAAGCCAGAACGACCAAACCGTCATCTTGGTACTTACGATAAATGGGCTCAATCGCCTGCATCTCGTTTTCACAAAAGGGACACCAGTCTGCCCAGAAACGAATCACCACTACTTTACCCGTAAAATCTTCAGGAAATTTTCTCTCACTCCCAGAGAGACTTTGCAGCTGGAAAGCGGGTGGCGGCTTACCTTTGGATAGTGCTGTTTGTTCCATACTGCAGGCGCTCAACCCAAATAACAGCAATAAACCGAGCCAAACAATAAATAGCTTTGTATTTACCACCAAACCTCCACCATCGTTAGATTAGAGCGCCACACCGACCAGGCAGTCACCAAATAAAAGAGCACAAAGAAAAGCAGTGAGAGCCAACTCAACCTGGGAACAATCCGACACACCGATTGGGTCAGACTCGGGATATTCCGCCAGGGAGAAATAACGCCTGAACTCAGTGCCAATGCAGTAGCCAGGAACAAAGGCAAATAGAGAAAATAGCCGATGTAGTCATGCCCCTGCTTGAGAATACAGAAGGGACAGTGATGATGCGGATGTTCGTAGATATAGAGTGAAATAAATGAAACGATACTGACCAGAGCAAGAATAAAAGCCACACTAGCCGCTAGTGAGAGTACCCAGCCCATACGCCCCCGCATGGCAACCCAGAGGCCACTTACCAATACTATCAAAGCCGAAGCAATGAACGCAGGTATCATCGTACCTGGTGAAGCACCTGAGACTTCACCCGCCACACCTTCGGACTCAGCTGAAAAAAGGGTTCCGCAGCAGGAGGTGATCACATCGGGGTTCATCTGTAAAAAATGCAATAACTGTAGAATAAACTCAGTAATAAATAGTGGCAGCCCCGCCAACAGCAACCAATATTTATGTCTGATCAAAGGATAATCATAACCCCGATTATCCAGATAGTTGAGCGCTAGCCAGATAGTACCAAAAAAGAATACCGCGATTTTTAAAAACAGGGTTGGCCAACCCCAAACATTGACATTCAATACCCCAGTAGCACACATAGCACCAACGAACTGCCCCGACATCGATTCAGCGTTATAGATAAACAAGAGCAATGAAATCAGTTCAAAACTAAATGCCCAGATTAAAAGTGTTGATATTAGATAAGTGCGCCGTTCCAACACAAGTTGTCGCTCGCTACCACTTTCAATATCCCAGTGCATTAATACCTGTATTGAAAAGCCTGAGGCCAAGGTCATCATCAGACAAACCACGCCTGAAACCAGAATCAATGCCATAATCGAGGGATTCAGTAGCATCGCTTATTTCATCTCATCTACAATCTGTCCATCGCGCATCGCCACCACCCGATCCACAACAGCTGAATCGAATACCACAGGATCATGACTTGATATCAGGATGGTCTTACCCGACTGGTGAAGCTCATTAATTAACCCCATAAACTCCCCCGAAAGTTTACTATCGAGATTCGCCGTCGGTTCGTCGGCGATCAAAATCTCTGGATCATTGATCAACGCCCGGCAGATAGCAACCCGTTGCGCTTCTCCACCTGAGAGCCATTCAATCGGATTGTCAGATTTACCGACAAGTTCGAACTGCTCAAGCAGATGCTCTGCCGAAGCGTGAAGGTTTTTATAGGGCAATCCTAAAGGATAAGCGGGCAGCATGATATTCTCCCTCACACTCATGCCAGGAATCAGATTAAAACGCTGAAAGATAAAACCAAAGGTATGACGACGAATTTCAGTCAGAAAACGCTCAGGCAGACCAGATATTACCCGCTCTCCCAGCAGAATACGTCCGCTAGTTGGGCGCGACAAACAACCAACCATCGATAATAAAGTTGTTTTTCCCGAACCACTGGCACCTTTCAGACAATAGACCTGATTAGCCTCGAAACGGGCGGTAACGCCCTGAATAGCATGAAACTCATTGGGCTTGCCCTGGTTAAAGACCTTGCGGACATCAGTTAATTGAATCAGCATCGTCCACTACCGCATAACGGCATCTGGGTCGGTGATCGACGTTCGCCAGACGGGGATAATGGTCGCCACAATATAGGGTAATACTGTAAAGAAAAGCAGTGTGGCAAGTTGCAAGCCATTCACAGTTGGAGTCAATTGAAAACGGGGATAGAGCACAGCCCAGCCCTTGAGCACTGGCTCGAAAAGAGTCACCGAGGCATAGAACACATGCACATAAGCCGCTAGATAACCGATCAAGAAAGCAGATAACGAAATAACCACACCTTCCCAAAACTTCATACGCATAACATCGGCGGTCTCCCAGCCAACCGCCTTCAAAATACCGATCTCGCGGCGCTCCTCTGCGCTTAGGCCTGAGGCTTTGTCCCAAGCAAAGATCACAAACGCCAGCACCGCTCCCGCCAACAGCACCAGCACAATACCCTGCCGCCAGGAGAACAGACTATCATAAGTGCGAAGAATCTCCTCTCTTAATATGGGTCGTGAATCGGGGAGTAATAGAGTGAGTTTTTCTGCCACCTTACGCACCTCGCGAGGGTTTCTCACCGACAACACAAGATCGGTATAAAAACCCTCAGGAATACTAAATAATTGGCGAAAAGCCTTAGCTGACATTAATAACAGATCAGCACTTACCAGCTCCGATTCACTCGCTAACAGCTCTTTGATTTGGAATGAAAAGACTTCTCCGCTCTGTGAACGCAAGGTGAGATAGTCACCAATAGCTAGCCCCCGAGCACGCGCAATACCTGCGCCGATAACGATCTGCGTATCTGGCAAAGCCGTCTGGCCGCCAGTCATCACAGTATAGTTGGCCTTAACAGCTGGATCATAGTAATACCCCCACAGGCGCCCCTCCTTGTGCGTCACCCCACGCAGCTTGCCAATGGAACTCAGATAGCTTTCAGGAACCAACGCATGACGACCCGCCTGTAACCGCTGTACAATTATCTCAGGTGATGCTTCCAACATCACCCCTGCCTCCTTGCGTAGAGCATGGGTAAACAGCATAACAGAAGCCAACATAAACACAATCAGGGTATAGACCGTCAGAAGTCCGAGACTCTTACTTCGGTACCTCAGCAGTGATGAGAGGGTGTACTCAATTAGATATTTTTGCTTGCGCAAGAAAAAGATCATTGCGCCAAGCTCTGTGGTGGCAGTATCAGAGAGCCGCTGGGGAAATGCTGCCTGGCTGGGGTGACGGGTGTATCTCGCTTCTGTAAACAGCGCCAGATCAGATAAACCCAATTGGCCAACCAAGGCACGCGATCGCGCCATTCTAGCTTCAGAATAACGCTGACTAAAACCGGCATCAATCAGGGTAGCAATCAAACCTATGAATAGAGCCAGAAGGCACGTAAGGTATGTATTGGATCTTCTCATCAATCGAGCAACTGGCCCAGGGCAACCTATAACCGCACCAATTCTAGCTGAATCAACGGCAGATACTCATTGATAAGAATCATTTATTAAAACAACCAGCCAAAACGTGGCATTTGACACGTTTATAGCTTGATAAATAGGGCATTTCACGCAACCTAAATCACTCTGGAGAACGTGAAGCGTTGGTTTATCTAAAAGCATCTTTTTGTAATCACGAAATCTTGGTGTTGATAATTAATGCGATAATGCAATAACAAATTGATTATAAAGAAAATATTCTATAACCAAAGAACCACTACCCGACTCAAATTATAGGCCATGGCATGTAGGGCAAATGCTGCCATGCTGAAACGCTATAGCGTTCGTTGCCTTTATATTCTTATGAAAGTATTTCCATGGTGTTTTTAAACCGATAGGTCACTCTTTTTGAAGTCGCGATAAAATTCGTGATTGCGTAGGATGCGGTGAGTGGTGCGAACCGCATCAATAGTGCGGTGGCTCACGAACATCAATGCAGCGTAACCTTCTACTCTCCATCAACAATGGACTATTTATCTTTTAAAAGCTTCGCCAGATCCGCAAATGGATTAAATGTTGTAACACTTTTCTCACTCGCATCATCTGTTCCACCGTACTCTGCATCCAGATAGCGGGAGTGCTCATTATCGTGACAATAGATACAGAGCAACTCCCAGTTGCTGCCATCCTCAGGATTGTTGTCATGGTTGTGGTCACGATGATGGACCGTCAACTCCCTCAAATTCCCTCGATTGAACTCGCGACTACAGCGACCACATACCCAGGGATAGAGCTTCAGTGCTTTCTCCCGGTAGCCTTGGTCTCTTTCCTCCCTGTTCTGTCGCGCCTGGGCAACAACTCGATCCAGCTTTTCTGATGACTTTTCTGTACTCATGACATGTTACCTAATTGAAAACTTATCCATTATCCTTCCGCTAAGGTAATGGCTCACAGTAATGCGAAGCAGGCATAGATGCGAGCCTCGGTGCGACTCAGTAGCCAACCATCAACACGCACAACCTCACCACTGCAATAATCACTCCTTACTTGGTCGTCTAGATGCTTTGCCAGCCGCAGAGGATCTTCATGACTCATGTCCTGACCCTGCTCTGCAATCAAGCCCACATCAATTCGCTCCACCAATAACTCAATCTTCGCTTCATCAGGATAGCCCTCCAGATAGATACGACCGAAATGCCTTGCTGCATCCGGGTAACCGATGGTTTCTGCAAGCTGATGAGTCAGTGAGTTACTTGTCAACAAAGCCCCACACCCCTCCAGCGTGACAACAGCCAAACCGGACACAACCAACAGGATAAAATCTCTACGGGAAAGTTTCATATCACTCTCAATCGAAGCTATTTTCTTCATAATTAGTACCCTGCTATTAGTTTGAACCGGTCAACTGAGTTTTTAGGCTCAACCTCCTATCGCAACATTGGCCGCAAATGGTCAGCAAGTCGCAGAGTTAACGCAACCAGGGTCAGAGTCGGATTGGCTGCTCCAGCCGTAGGGAATACTGAGCTACCTGCAACATATAGATTGCTAACCCCATGCACTTTACAATCAGGATCCACGACGCCTTGGCGTGGATCAGTGTGCATCCGGGTGGTACCCATATGATGAGAACCGCCCATCACCTTATCTGGCCACTGGTCATTATCCAAGACATTCAGCCACATGCGCCCGATACCAAGAGCACCGAACTCCATAGCCACGGACCGAATATGCTCAACGACGCTATGCCGGTCCTGCTCAGTTAATCGCCAATCGAGGCGAATTTTTCGCAGACCCAGAGCATCCTTAGACTCCGCCAGACTAACGCGGCTATCTGGATTTGGTACCTGCTCACAGGCACAGCCCCCGCCTAGCCAACGCCCTAATAAATCTGGTTGAGCAGGATCCGTGAATTCCACTCCTCCGGTAAGAAAATGCTTAGCCGCCTTAAGCATTTCCATATGCTTCTGCCCCTTCTGCCCTACTGCCTTGGTGTGAGTATGATAGAGTCCCGCCTCACCCACCATAATCGTTGCATTCAAAAGCCGTCGCTGACGTAGATAAGTCTCTGAAGGATTGAAAGCTGCCTTCCCTGCACGCTCATCCATATAGACCCGCTGACTATAGATCTGTGGCAGACGCTTCAGGTCGCCAACCACAATCTCGCCAGGAGTAGGAAGATGGGGGTGTTCCATAAAAAAACGGCCAACCAAATCATGCTGATTACCCAACCCAGCAGGGATCGCCCTATTCGAAAGTAGTAGCATCCGAGCATTTTCCAGGCCACCTGTTGCAAGCACATAAAAACGAGCACGCACCTGATGGGTAAGCCCAGTAAGGGTTCTTATGTCAAGCTGAGTCACCTCTCGCCCCTCTTCTGTAGAGGCAATATTAATCACATTGGCATTAAGTAATACCTGTAAATTATCGGCCTGCTTAAGTTCATCACCATAACGGTTACCGAAGTGGGTTGGTTTACTAAAATGCGTATAACGTATCTGAACCCGATGTGTTACTAACTCAGGCGTCACCTGACCGGTAGCCTCATCCCAGTAAGCCTTGTCATCAAAACGGCCTGGTTCGATTTCAACCACTTTGCTTGCTTTCGGATAGTATGGGGCTAGTTCATCGATTCCAAAAGGCCAGCCACTGTGTGGTACCCAATCACGCTTTTCGAAGTCGATGCGATCGAGAGTACGGCAATACCCACCCCAATGGTTTGAACTACCACCAAGAAAGCGCAACCTATTAC
>JARRQF010000251.1:8620-11514 GCA_037382065.1 Candidatus Thiodiazotropha sp.
CCCGACTCGATCAGGCACACCCTAACGCGGGAGCCAATAAAAGCTCGTGCCAGGGTTATCCCTGCAGCCCCCCCACCGATGATCGCAAGGTCTGCCTCAAACAGAGAATGGTCTGGCAGCGATCGGGCATCGATAAATCTATTAACCATGCGATAGTTCGTATTTGAATGCTTGCAAATGCTTCATTCCTAAAGCATACAAGGAAAGGCCTGAATTGAAAAAGCGAGTCTGGGAAAATGTGTTGTGGTTACCATCGCATTTTGCCTGTTCATTCGGTAGTGTGGTGAACCTATTGGCATCATCAAACGATCCTCAAGCAACAGCAGACGCCCTGTTAGCAAATAACCTGGACACCTGCGGTGTCTGTACGATTCACCCCCGCCCTGAGCGACGGGGCTTTTCGCATAGTCCAGTAAAGAGTATATTGCTGAATCTACTGCACCCACTGTTTCCATGAAAATACTAGATACCATTATAGAACCGATGGAGAATATTACATTCTCATTTCGCCATTATCGACTATGGTGGTTGACTCTACTTATCACGATATTTTTTGATTACATCACCACCCTAAGCTTCGTCACGAAATTTGGGGCAAATGCTGAAGCCAACTATATTATACGTTGGCTTATACTAAATATCGGATTATATTACGGGTTGCTTATTGGAAAGCTATTGCAGCTATTATCGGTTTTTGTATTTATAAGCCTTCATCAACGATTGGGGGGTATTTTTTTATTATTAGTAGTGATATTAAACTGCTGGGCCATTGTTATGAACTCAATGCCATTTGCATGAAACCAATTGAGTAATAGGGCTCTAAGGTTTTGTAACATTCGTGCGACCATCTTCACCGAGCAGAGTCTTGATCATTCATTCTATACCCATCCACAGTAAGCGCTTGCAGATATTTGTTATAGCTACGATATGAATAGATTACTAAAGTTAGTAAAATACAAATTCCATGTTAGGATAGAAATTCATGAAAATATGTAATGAATTTACGACTTACATGAAGAGCTCCATATGGCACCTTGATACCCATCACTGCAGGAATTTCTAGCCAATCAGCTATAACCAATATCCTATTTTTCAAGCATTTCCTTCATTTATCTATACCTTTGCTTTAGCTTTGATGCTTACCCAACTGCCGGGTAAAGCCTTTTTGATTCACAGCCACCTTCAATAAAACTCTTCTCAAGGAGGATTATGGTCATTTTTAGCATCAGTATGGCACTATTTTATAGAGGGCAAGTGCTCTCAAAGTCTTGCCATGGCGGCACTATTATGGCAAATTAACACTATTCGGAAAGAGTCTCAACTAAAAATATTTTACGAAACAGTCGGTTAGTAGCGTAATTGAGGCAGCAGGAAACAGGATATGTTTGCTCAAAATACGAAGATCGCTGCATACAAGGAAGGGAATTTTCTATTCAATAGCAGCGAACAAGAAAATATTCAATTCAAATACTACTTGAATATTTATATTCTAGTGGCCGCACTGAGAGTAAAATATTTAACCCTACTCTATTCAGCTGGCATGCATACTCGCTTTATACATGCCCATCCTGCTGATGCTACAAATCTGGTATCCATTTTGCTGCCTTCCCTAACATCCCGTTCTGTCTGTAATACCAGCACCTTTGCCATCAAGAGTAAAATACCTCTTCAGTCTGCTACTTTTTCTTTCCCAGCTAGGGGAAGTGGTACCGAAATATCTCCCAGAATAACTCATGGCCTACACTTTCTCATCAATCTGGCCTTTTAGGTATCCAAGTGAACATGCCACTCAATAATGCCATATGCGTAGATCGCTCAACAGACATCAACTCCACCATTTCTACTCAGCAATTAGATTTTGCATTCAGACATCGACATATTGAAATCGAACTGCTGAAACGAGCGCTTACTGTCGCCAAAAAGCGCCTCTTAACCACCAAGGATACTTTGGCTGAGGTTACCAAGAAGAGTGAAGAGTTTCAGCAACAAAGTCACGCATTAAAATTAGAACTGCAACAACAAGAGAGTAGTGAGGTCATTCACAAGAGAGTGGCAGATAATCACACTCAACGACGCAAAGAAAGATTTGATGAAGACTCACTGCAGCAATCACAAAAACAAGTTTATGGAGATAAGTCGATAGAACAGATGCAGATCGATGCACTGCAACAATCGCTGGAGGAGCTGCAGGATGAACTGGCACAGGCAAATAAATCAAACGATACAATAAAGCGGGAGCTGAAAGCTGAGCTGGTTAAAGAAAACAATAGAGCAGAGAGAACACTGGAAGCACTATACGGTGAAATTGAGCAAATTAGACAGAGTGAAGGTCTTCTTGAGGAACAACTCGAACAGCGTAATTTGCAACTTGCAAAGATACAAAAAGAAAAACAAGCAGAAGTGCAACAGCTTCAGGCTAAACACCTACAACTTACCTCAGAACTGCAAGCCGCTTTGGACGAAGCGACGCTCTCAGCCAGAGATAACCTGACGCAAGCCCAAGCTGAAATTTCTGCATTGCAGAAACAGATCCTGAAAAAAGAGTCATCCAGGCAACAGCTACAACAAGAAAAAGCAGCATTAGGCGACTGCTTGCAAGCAGAGACCGCCCATAACCAGGAGTTCACTAAACAGATTTTATCACTGGAGGAGGATAAGCAGCGCCTAGAGCAAGCATTCAAAGCGGAACAACTGGCTAGCAAAGATACTGAACATCGTCTTAATGATAAGCTTTCTGCCCAAAAGAGTGACCTGGACCAGGCACAGACCACGATAGAGGAATTAAGGCATTCACATCAGCAACTGAAGGAGACCTTACTTCAGACAGAGCGTAATTCCCAGAATAAGAAAAATAAGATGTCGGATGGGATGTTGGTTGTGTATTTAAATAGTTT
>JARRQF010000252.1:0-4669 GCA_037382065.1 Candidatus Thiodiazotropha sp.
CTGTTTTCCTCATCGCGTTCCAGGATGCCTTCGCGCTCCAGAAACCCGGCAACCCGGTGGCTGATCGTATGCACCAGCTCTGTCAATTCCTGCTGGTTGGGGGCATTGGTACGATGAAAGCGACTTTTACCCCAGGGTGTGGTGGTGTAAACGCCAGTGGAATTTGGTATCGTTGATGCCTCTGAGGCACTGAAACCAGGACAGTAGCGCTTATTGATGGTAGGTGCCACATTCCCCTGGATTCCGGCATACGCCGGAATGACGAACTCCGTATTCTAATGACGGACTTCGGTTTTAATGAGGCATGTCAATCCTGTTTACAGGCTGTGTATGATCTTTGAACTCATTAAACGGTGAGGTCCTCGTATTACTCGTATTATCAATCTTTTTCCATTCGTAAAATCACAAGGAAATGAATCTGTATATGGAATCGATTTCGATGAAGAGGACTATTTTCGATTGGTGAACTGGAGCGGTAGAGCGATACGTGATGTTAAGAACGGCTCGATACCAGAAGACTTGGCATCAATCATGGAACGTTTGAAGTTGAACCCTGAAAGTTGGTTAAAAAGTATCAAAAATTATAACAGTGACTATTTTACAGCCGCTGGGGCAATCGACCGGATAAGGTCTTATGCTCAAACGCTGGAAAAGTGTTGGTTTCAGGGGCAAATTGCGGCGAAAAGTAATTATCGTCTCGTTGTAATCCGATAGAGAGGTATGCTCTCATGAAATCTGTTTGCCAACATTTTAGTATGTTTAAAATTGGGATGCGCTTAATGTGTCCAATGTACTTGAACGCACCTTCTTCTTTTCTGTTCCTAAAACAATCTATAGTTGTTTTAATTAGCGTACGTAACGCTACCGTCAGCATCTCAGGTTGCGTGGTGCAGCGTTTAATTAGCTCACTATTATATTTTGTTTATTTTGAGCCACCATGGCTTATTCCCTTTCATTCCGTTGGTGCAATAAACCATCCTGGATATGGTCCCCAAGAGGAATTTTATAAGAAATACGAATTAATTATATCTAACCTTGTGGGGGGCCTTTGCCTCATGGCTGAAGACAATCGACATCGGATTCATACCACAATAAAACACAGAATACATGTCACCTAGCATTGATCCAGGTAAAGGCATCTAAGAGATGAATTAAGCAGTATTTCAGGGTAATGGCAAGATGCACTGTCCTGCGTTAGCCGAGAAATGAGTGCTGACTAGGTAGGAAAAGGGTGCTTATGTTGCCTATGCTCTATACTCCTGAACATAACCGCCATAGGAATCTGAAATAGAGAAAGGGATAAGTAATGTATCATGAAGGAAAATTCTTTGTCTTTGAAAACCAGACTGCTCTTTGTCGATAAGGATAAAGATAGTCAACATCTTTTTTACGAAAATCTACATGATGAAAATTTATTGATTCAAACCGCCTCTAATGGCAGAGAGGCTTTGGAAAGAATCAAAAACTTCCCTGTGGATATTGTAATGCTCTGCATTGGTCAGGACGGGTTGATACACCTCGATGAGATCCATGCCTGTGAACCCAGTAATTTCATAGTAGCCGTTGCGGACAGCGCTGCTGAGCAAGAGAGGGCAAAGGCCATGCAGCTAGGGGCCTATGACTATCTATTAAAGCCACTTGACTTTGACGCGGTCAGAGCATTAATCAAAAAGATCAACAACCACCGAAAGGTACTGGAGAAGAGTTCGTTTGTAGAACATGAGCGCAGGAAAAAACATCGCTTTGAAAATTTCATTGGGCGAGATCCGAAGATGCTTGAAATCTATAACAAAATAGACGATATCGCAGCCACCGACGCCACAGTATTGATCACCGGCGAAAGCGGGACGGGTAAAGAACTGGTCGCTGAAGCGATCCACTATAGGAGCTCCAGAAGAGCCTCTCCTTTGATTCGGGTAAACTGTGCAGCCTTTACCGAGACGCTCATCAACAGCGAACTTTTCGGTCATGAGAAAGGGGCTTTTTCAGGTGCTGCAGCCATGAAAAAAGGGTGTTTCGAGCTTGCTGACAAGGGTACTATTTTCTTAGACGAAATCGGTGATATCCCCCTTCTGACCCAAATCGCCCTCTTGCGGGTCCTTGATTCTGGTTCTTTTCAGCGTGTAGGCGGCGGCAAAACCCTGAAAGTCAATACTCGAATCATCTGCGCCACCAACAAGGACCTTTGGCATGAAGTCAAAGAGAAGCGATTCAGAGAAGACCTTTTTTACCGGATCGATGTAGTTCCGATACACATGCCGCCCCTTCGGGAAAGAAAATCCGACATCCCTCTTCTATCCACCCACTTTTTAAAAAGATACGCCGTTCAGACAGGGAAGAACATCACTCGCATTTCCGGGCCGGCCATGGAAACACTGCGCCAATATGACTGGCCTGGAAATGTAAGAGAGTTTGCAAACATCATAGAGCAGGCAGTCGTTTTCTGCAAAAAAATGGAGATAGCGCCGGACAACTTGCCCCGAAAAATGCATGGCGCCCCCTCTTCAAAGTCGTTTGCACTCGCCCTTACATCCAGCTCGCTCCCGGAGGCAGAATCCACGCTGATACGGAAGGTCCTCAATGAGACAGACTGGAACATAAAACAGACCGCCCGCGACCTTAACATTGCCCGAGGCACTCTCTACAGTAAAATAAAAAAATACGGGATAGAAAAACCACATTCCGGTGATTGATTTTGAACACGCCTGCATTTTCTTTTCTTCCACATAACATCAAGCACTTATTCCTATAAACTCATACAATCAGCTCTCGCTAGTGCCGTATTTTGAACACAAACAAGCATAACTATATAGATAAATTAGCCGCTTTCATGAGAAGCACCCGCGACGGCATGTAACGCCTGGATAATACAGCTAAATTCCCCCACTTCCGGTATTGGCACACCTATTGCTCACTATGTGGCACGAAGAAAGTGAAAGTAATTAGGGAAGCCTTACCTAATGTGAAGAAAAAGGTAGAAAGAGATTTAACTATTTAACACTAGAAGGGAATTTAGAAATGAACAAAAGACTATCAACAGTTATGGCAATCCTAGCAGCCCAGAGTATGCTTTTTATCGCAGGGTCGGCAATAGCAGGAGACAGCGATACCGGTACAGTCACTTATCAGGTTACAGCGATCAATGAGATCGCCATCACTAACGGAACTATTGGACTTGTAGTGAGCGGAGCAACCGCTGGATCGGCACCCACTCAGGTTACAGATTCTGACACATATGCTATTACAACAAATGCAGACACAGATTCCAAAAAAATCACTGCGAAAATTAACGCTGCGATGGATTCAGGCCTTACGCTCGGAATCACTGTTACGGCCCCTACGGGAGCAACGAGCACAGGTGCACAAACCCTCAGTGATTCGGCAGTAGATGTTGTAACCGGCGTAGAGGCTGTAGCTGAAAGCGAACTTAGCATCACCTATACACTCGATGCCACTGTCGGCGCTGGTGTGATTGCGGAATCAACAAAGACAGTCACCCTTACCATTACCGATTCATAACAGTTAAGATCGTAATAAAGGCGGGGACGCATAAAGTCCCCGCCTTTTTTATGCTTTTATTTAAGCATTTCTGATTTCCCCCGCTATGCTCACAAAAACGTCTACGTGCAGCATGACTTCAAGTGTCTATACTATGACGCAGACAATACGCTAATCGATGCAAGCCACCAAGAATGAAAAATGTCTATTTTGAATTTCTTGCACACTGTATAGCAGTTTCATTCAAACCAGCCAGAGATGTTTACTTAAGCTCGTAAAGTGTTTCGTCTTCCAGGCCGGGAAGAGGTGAATGCCGAACCAATCTCTGGCATGCCTGAATCGAACAGAACAGAATTATGGCAATCACAATTTAATGCCCTAAACTGCTTTATTTAAACACTTATGCCATAAAGAGAGGAGAGGGAAGACCCATGAAGACACTGAAATTCTTTTTGTCGGCGGCAGTACTGGCCCTCGCATTAAGCAGGACGATTCTGGGGGCAGACGTCAGCACCCATGTCATGACCTTTGATTTTCAAGCCATCAATGAGATTTCAATTACAGGGAACCCGAATTTGACCATCGCTTCGGCGACTGCTGGTGAACAACCCCAGGAGGTCACCAACAGCTTATCCACTTGGGCCATAACCACAAACGGCGCCAATAAAAGGATTACGGCGAGCATTGACACGGCCATGCCGACAAACGTTACGCTCAAGATAAATGTTACCGCCCCGTCGGGCAGCGGAACAAGTCAGGGCGACGTCACCCTTACCACTTCGTCAGCCGACGTTGTGACAGGCATAAGCTCTGTAGCTGACAGCAGCTTGACAGTAACTTACAAACTGAGCGCCACAACACAGGCGGGGGTACTTCCCTCCGACACAAGGACGGTTACCTTTACCCTTTCGGATTGAGATATCCCTTAGCCTGTTAAAAAAGAGCGAAATAATGAAATATTCAATCAGTGGTTCGATTAAATTATTTTTAATTCCGCTGTGTTTTGCAGCCCAGACAACCCACGCCGCCCTCTCTATCACAGTAACCGGGTCCTGGATTGAGACAATTGACAAGAATGACCTGGTGACTGGACCAGGGAGTGATCTGCAAAGCACTTACACCAGCGTTTCAGGGCAGGTGTCAATCGACATCTCTGGCACAAGCGGAGCCT
>JARRQF010000252.1:4710-10304 GCA_037382065.1 Candidatus Thiodiazotropha sp.
GATGTGACCGGCATAAAGGTGCAGTTGAGAATGACTGGGGCCTCTATTCAGATTACCCCCGCTTCCTATTCCAGCGTGCTCTACTACACGATTGTCGATATTCAGTAAGGGAGAACTATCTATGGAATTTAGAACAGGATTAACGCTTGCAAGTCTATTTATTTATCTGTTGTTACCTTGTGTATCCATGGCTGGAGTGTCGGTTACCAGTGGCCTGACTTATGAAAAAGAGACCCAACCTGGCGGGACGTACCGGGGGACCATCCAGCTCAGGAACAATGGGGATATGCCGCAAGAGGTAAAGATCTACCAGACCGACTACCTTTTTTTCAGTGACGGAAGAAATATCTATGGAGAACCGGGGAAAGATCCCCGGTCCAACGCCGACTGGATAACTTTTAGCCCGCATCGCTTTACAATTCCACCCAAAGGCACATCACAAGTCAACTATACCCTTGAAGTCCCCGACGATAAGAGCCTAACTGGAACTTACTGGAGCATGTTGATGATTGAGGGTATTTCTTCAAGTTCACCCGAAGCATCCAGACCAAAGAAAGATACCATCAAGGTTGGCATAAGCCAGGTCATCCGTTACGGCGCTCAAATAAGAACGCAGATTGGTGATACAGGTGCTCGCGAGCTTAAATTCGTAAAAACACGACTTTTAAAGGAAGACAAAAAAAGGATTTTACAGCTTGATATAGAAAACATCGGAGAAAGATTGCTCAGGCCGGATTTATGGGTCGACCTTTATGATGAAAAAGGCAAGTCTATCGGTAAGTTTAAGGGCGGAAAGCTGGGGGTATATCCCGCAACTTCTGTCAGATTCAAGATCGACCTGAGCCAGGTACCTAAAGGCACATACAAGGCCATGATTGTAGCGGACTGTGGCGATGACGATCTGTTTGGGGCTACCTATACCTTAAAATTCCAATAGATTAAGAAATTAATGAAGAGGTGCCTGTTTACTCTGCCGATATTTTTTCATCTCTTATTTTTGGCAGGCGCCCTAGAGGCCCAGCAGAGTGGTGTCCAGGTCAGGATAGGCGGTCAGGAATTATTTGAGACCGAGCCAAAAAATGTTGTCACCGCAACGTTTGAGATAACCAACACCTCGGATGAAGAGCTGGAATTTGTATCACAAGTAAAACTCCCCACAGGATGGAAACAAATCATACCGTCACTGCCTTTCCGCCTTGCCCCTAAAGCAACCGAAATACGTCTGGTCAGCTTCTATATTCCCCAGACCACCCTTGTTGGAAAATATAAGATAATCTATCAGCTCAGCTCGCTCAAATATCCGTCAATTAGTGGCTTGGCCAGGCTTTATGTGGTGGTCAGATCTATCACAAATCTACAGGCAGAATTCCTGCAAGCCCCGGAAAGTGTTATCGCTGGTCAGCCTTATGAAGCGATTTTTTCTGTGATTAATGCCAGCAATAGAGAAAACAGTGTCGGCATTAAGGTCACAAGCGGTCAGGACCTGCCAGTTATCGTTAATCCTGAACAGCTCAAACTTGCTCCCGGGGAAGCAAATACTGTCAAAGTGACTGTAAACACCGATGAAAAAATCAGAAACGGTTTTAAACATCACCTAAGTTTGATTATCCAGTCCGATGAGGATGAAAAAATAAGAGATCAGGCGAGGTGCACTGTAGACATTATCCCGAAAATAACAGGAGAGGTTGATCGGTTTCATAGGATTCCGGCAGAGTTAACCATCATACCAACAGGTCAAAAGAGTGAACAGGACATGGTCGGGCTTCAGGGTGAATTATCAGGCAGGGGTAAACTAACCGAAGGGGGGGAAGATGAGATTGCGTTTCTGTTTCGGGGTCCTGACACCATTGAAGATAATTCAATGTTTGGGCAGCGTGATAGGGTTTTTGTCGAATACAGGAACAAGGCGGCCGACGTTCTTCTGGGTGATAATTATTACGCTCTTTCACACCTCACCGAGCAAAGTGTTGATGGCAGGGGGGCTGGCGGCGGGCTGGTTTTAGGTGATTTCGGGTTAAGGGGCTATCATATGGCAACAAGGTGGTTTGCTTCTGAAGAGAGAGAGACCGCCCTTCATTTTGATTACCTGTTTAATGACAGGTATGGAATTGGTCTCAATCTGTTCAAAAAACAAAGTGATGTAGAGGATGCTCAAATTGCAAGTCTACAAGCAAAACTCGAACCTTTTAAAAACACAAACATTGAATTTGAAGCGGCATACGGAAAGGATGACAATGCGTTCTGGCTTGATTTTTACGGTTCCCCTGCGCTGGGTGGATCTTACCGTTTTGAATACATCTACGCGCAACCTGACTTTCCAGGCTATTACCAGGACAGTCAGTATGTCTCGGGCAATTTCTTCTTTCCCGTCACAAACAGTCTCACCCTGAGTAGCTCGCTCCGACAAGAAAAAGGCAATCTGGATTTAGACTCATCGACTGAGTCAGCCACCTTAAGCAGGTATGGTCAGATAGGTCTGAACTACAGATTTGAGGCAGGAACAACCCTTTCTGTTGAGTCGCTGCTTCGCACTCGTAAAGACCGTTTGCCTGATCCTGACTTTGATAACAGAGAACTCACATACAAAATCAGGTTAGGACATACCTTCGAAATGCTGTTTTTAAATGTTTCTGCCGAACAGGGGAAGGTCAAAGACAGACTGAAGGATCAGACCTCTGATGTGGGTATATATGAGGGCTCTTGTTATTTTATGCTGACTCATAATCAGAGCTACGGGGCTTTTGTGCGCTACAGCGACTACAGTAATTCCGAGGACGAAGACAGGAATACCATAAATACCGGCCTGACCGGTACTTTCAAGATAGGGGAAAATGCCAGCCTAAATCTTTCAGTGGATAGATGCGATAGTATGGGAACCGACTCTGGAGACCGAAATAACTTTGATCTGGCGCTGAGTTATCAGTTTGCCAATAAGAGCAGAATTTCAGCTCATGGCCGTCATACCCTATATGGCAGCAACTCTGAACAGGAGGATGAAACCGCCTTAATTGTCTTATTTAGGATTCCCTTTGGTCTCCCTGTAGGGCGAAAAAATAGCATCGGAGTGCTTGATGGAACTATTCATGACCAAGAGACAGGCCAACCGATTCCAAACGTGGTCCTTCACTTGAATGGCGCTACCGCGGTAACCGATAATGACGGTGAATTTACCTTCCCCTCTCTGAAACCGGGGAATTTTCACTTGAACGTCGACAGCGCAAGCATCGGCCTTGACCGGATCCCGGCACAGAAAACCTCTCTGGAAGTGGATATCGAAGGGGGTAAGGAGGAATCAATTGACATAGAAATCACAAAAAGTGCCGATTTCGTAGGTAAGATTATGATCTATGAGTTTGCAAAAGAGGATGGACTACAAAAGGGATTCAGTATTAGTAAAGGGGGAAATAAAGCCACCGAAACAGCGGGTAGAGATAAAATAGTTGAAACTCGCAGCCTGCCAAATGCCCTTCTTGAATTAAAGAGCGAACAGGAAACATGGCGCGTCCTTGCAGACAAAAAGGGGCGTTTCAGATTTGACGACGTACGGCCCGGGGATTGGATACTCACCATACATGCCGACAATATCCCGCAATACCACTATCTTGAAAAAGATAATTTTGAAATTGAGCTGACGCCCGGTGAAAGAAAAGAGATGCTGATAAGGGTCCTGCCTAAGAAGCGCACTATCCAGATTATTGAGCAAGGCGGAACTTTGATTGAGGAAGAGGAGAATTAGGCAAAACCATATGCGTGCAATTTTTGTGGCACTACATTAAATATTCAAGATCTTCCTGTGCTTTTTGGTGGGGCAAGCCCCCACCCTAGTGGTACAAGGCGTAGGGTGGGGCCCTGCCCCACCAATACAGATGGGAAACGAATTACATTAACTCAGGTGTAGTAGTCCTGGCCAGTCAGAATCTGCTCAAGCGCACCGGCGATCGAATTACCAGGACACTCATCATTTAATACCCACATAGGGGACCATCAGAAATAGGTGTAGGATCAAAGGCGCCTGCAATATCCGCTGTTAACCCGATCCCATCAAGTACGCCAAATTCAGCACCTGCGGCGTAGATGTCCAGAAAACCCTCTTTTTCAGGTTCTTGTTTGTCCGTTAGTGCTGGCTGATTCACCGAGTTTTCTGCTAAACCATTCCTGCTGACATTACTTTTCAAACTAACAACAGAGACTTTCACGGTTCTTTGGTTCTTACAACTCAAGTTTCGGAGTTCATATTAGGGCAAAATTGAAAACCCCATCATTCATCTACCCCCGTCATTCATCTACCCCCATCATTCATCTACCCCCATCATTCACCTACCCCCGTCATTCCGGCGCATGCCGGAATCCAGATGCCTCCCAAGCTGGAATCATGAGATTTGGTATCGTTGATGCCTCTGAGGTACTGAAACCATGACAGTGGCGCTTATTGATGGTAGGTGCCACATTCCCTGGATTCCGGCATACGCCAGAATGACGAACTTCTTATTCTAATGACGGGCTTTAGTTCTGATGAAGCATGCCCACCCTGTTTACAGGCTATGGATGAACTTTGAACTCAGAACATTGAGTTACAAAAAAGTGATATAAGACAACTTGCCAGTTTTGTCTTATGTTTATTGCTCGTGCTTTCCTTTGCCTATAGATAGCCAATAATCGTTAAATATCTGATTAGTAATTAATATTTAGTTGATATCAGGGAGGTTGTGCTACGAATACTCCCCTCCTCCCAAATCCACTTAGCAGGCAATTTGCACGTTATGTTTCCGTGCAAATTGCCTGCTACTTATAATGTTGTACTAAGCGTTAGCTTTTCGAGAATATTTTACGATTACTATCAGTGGGTTAGCACAAAGGTTATCTACTATAGCGAGCATCTGGATGTTTTATGTAAGATATTTTTTTGCTTAAATGTCCAATATATCAATGCTTCTGCGTCATTAATATGTCAGAGGCGCTAGTGTTCTCTGACACAACCTTATTAATCTATGGAGCCACTATGAGTAACAAAACATATATGTGCATACTACGCAGTACGTCTGGCAGTTGTGAGAAGCCTTCACCATCGGAAATGGAGCTAATGTATGCGAAATATCAGGAATGGCAAAATAAATTCACTGACAACATTGTCGATATGGGAAATAAGCTAAATGATAGTGGTAGTGTTGTTAGACAGGATCGTGTAACGGATGGTCCCTTTATTGAATTAAAAGAGATCATTGGTGGTTATATGACGCTACAGGCTACTACATTGGATGAAGCGGTAGCCGTGATAAAAGAAAGTCCGATGATCGCTGATGCAGGCGTGAGTATTGAAATCAGGGAAATTTCTACACCTTGAAGCAATACGCTCTAGTAGAACACATTTTTCGCCACGAGTATGGCTTGCTCGTGGCGTCTTTGTTGCGTCGTGTTGGTGTACACCATATTGACGCTGTTGAAGATGCTGTGCAGTATGCGTTGATGCAGGCATTAGATTGCTGGTGTCGAGACGGTATTCCAGATACACCTTCAGCGTGGTTGTATCAAGTAGCCTATCGTCAGCTGATGTCAGAGTTTCGGAATTCACAACGGAGAAAAGAACTATTAGCCGA
>JARRQF010000253.1:0-5583 GCA_037382065.1 Candidatus Thiodiazotropha sp.
AAGCGTGCTATTCACGTTGTAGCGTGATTCACCCAGTAGGTGACCATCACCATCGAAGCTATTTTCTTCAAAATCAGAAACCTGTTATTAGAATGGAGCGGTCAACTGATTTTTTTAGGATCATAGCCCTGGAAAGACCCGGAAACCACCACTCCGCCTGTCAGCTTATGGCTTGCCATCCTCTGCCAATAGTCTGCACATGTAAACGGGTCGGGCAGATAACCCCGGTTTGGTGTCAGTGGGTAGTAGGGATCGATGATGTGTAAATGGGCATCGAACAGTGCGCGCTTCATATGCGGTCAGTTTGTGGGTTGACCTGTGATATACCGCCCTCCCTCGAACGCACAGAAAAACGCCTTAATCAGCGGGTGTTCGACTGAGTCGAGAGCCATGTCATGGGTCAGATTGCGTTCTGCCACATAGGTCTCGCCAGTGGTATTGTGTACCAGCACTCGATACCAGGGCTGATCCTTGGGCGGCAGGGATCGGGCAACCCGTTCATACCACTCATCTGAGCGCATGAACACAGGGTCGATATCCACCACTACGCCCCGGTAGTTGAATAGGCGGTGGTGAACCAGCTCACCCACTCCATACTTCGCATGACGGGTTTGAATGCTATCAGTAGTATACTCCATCACAGATTCTGCACCATTCAGAGCCCCTCCAATACGCCAGAACAAAGCGTGATCACACATGGCCAAGATATCAGGTTACCGGCATCAATGTAGGGCCATTCTACCTTGAACATCTACCTGCCTCTACCCTATCACACAGGGTCTCTGCGGATATTCCAGTTCCTTGGAACACCAAGGAATCCCTGGATTTTCAATGGTAAGGCATGAGATGGATGCGAGTTATCCCGCTACCCAGCACTTGGACCGGCTGGTATGATCCCGAAACTTTATTTCCAGAAGAGAATGGTTCACACATGCAACTGAGCGACTATTTCATATTTGAGTATCCATCGCAAAGGCGCAATCACTCATGACAGGCAACTTATTCAGGATCTGGCATACCGTAACGCAGAACCCATAAACCAGATTTCAAATTATTACAGACCACAACCAATGGTGTCAGAGGAAGAGTTAGGGCTGATGCGTAGGATTGATGAGATGCACATACAGCCCCCCTTTTTAGGCAGCCACCGGATTCGGGAGTGGCTGTATGAGGGTTGAAGCGGTGCACCGCCAGTTCCGCAAGTTGACTAAGACCAAGGTGGCCTTTGCCAACGAGAACAGCATACTTAAATACTAAGTTTCATTTAACTATGAGGTCGTTAATAGGTTTTGCTTTTTTAGCATCTCCCACGCCTATCATTGGATTTCCACTGCTATCCCTATCTCCAGGCATGTCCGTGGTAATTACAAGATCATCGACCCAAAACTTTTGGTCCTTAATGGCTCCATCATTATCCCAGTAAGTAAAAAAATATAAACTTTCAATGTAACTGTCACTACGTTGTAATGATACCCGATCGAAAGATTCCCCTATTAACTTGCCATCTATCCAAACTCTAACTGTAGACTCACCCCCATCTGTACCCTTTATATTATCAAGTTTAAGATAATACTCCACAGTATTCCAAGTTCCAATATCGAAAAAGTCTTCGGGGTTTCCCATTGCATACCACTCTTGAGCCCCCTCAAAAATATAATGAAATGGCTGATCTTTACCCGGACTGCTACCTGGAGGAGCGTTTATATATAAATCATTATGCCCTTCGCTAACCTTGCTGTTACCATCTCCATGAAAGGTCCTTAGTCTTAAAAACTTATTTCTTCCATTTACATTAAATTCAAACCCAAGTGGAAATTTTAACTTTACACTAATCCAGATTTCTTGTCCTTTGTAAATTCTACCGTTCGAATTAAAACATTTTGGAAAATTTACGATTCCCCCGATATTTCCAAATCCTGTTAGACCCTTAGGTACATTTATTTCGGCGGACATACCTGGCCCTACTGATTCTTTATCACTATAGTAAGTCATTCCCGCATCTGAAGTAAAAACTGGCTCTCCATACTTAAGACAACTTGATGAAACTATTTTTTCACCTGCTAAACCTGAGTCAAAACTCATTCGCAATGTATCGGCTTGACTTATGAGTGGAAATAAAGTCATTAAAATAATTAATAAGCTTGGTTTGCACATAATATCTTCCTAAATTAACTACATACTCAAATCATAGTCTACAGTAGACGTTTACGGGGTAGTGAGAAGTGGACCCCGCTAACCGGACAACTCTAGGGACATTTTAAGTGGCTTCTGCAATAATCTCGAAAGACAAGAGCAGAAGATGAAGAGAAAACGGAGAACCCATAAACCAGATTTCAAAGCCAAGGTAGCTCCGGCGGTGCTGAAGGGAAACCTGAGTCTAGCGGAACTATAGAACCGAAAGCCATGCAAGGAGCCTCACACTCAGAAAAACAATTATAAAGCTCCATACAAATAGTCATATATGTTATTTGGTTTCGGAGCCCCCTGAATTCCTTTAGATGTATCTATTGAGATTTCGAATTTTTCACCACTAAGAGCCAATTTCTGTTGCTCAGAGTTTACGATTGTAATCGTATCCACCTTTTCCTTAAATGCGGATACAAAATCTTCATCGATATCCTTATGTTCAAGAAAACTGGTTAAACTTTTAAAGATTTCAATAACGGACCAACCCGCTTTTTGAGCATCTGCTTTTAAAAAATCCTCAATATTAATATCGACAGCAACACCAGAAAAAGGACCTTCTTTAAATTTGTTAATTACTGCTTCATGTTCTTTTTTTAAATTTAGCTTTGTCGGAGGCTCACCAAGTCCCTCGTACAATTTATCTCCAGCAAACAATTGATAGACTTTTGACATTTGGGTAAATTCAAAACTCTCAATATCTGATATATTCACCAAAGAAACCGATACATCATCCATCGCTGCATCACCTTCTATTAAGGTTAATGAGTGACTACTGTTACCATCAGTATCCAGTATATAACCTTCTAGTGACCGACCAGAATTCAAAAAAATTCTTACCGTTGTAGTCGACTTAAGGTCTTTGTTTTTTATAGCCTCAATGTGCTGTGGTCGAATTAAATTAATGGCTTCAGAGATACTTGTGAAGTTTAAATGTGGGAGAATATCTAACATTTGCATAGGGAGCCTCTTTGGGTTTTTACGCTTTGTAAATTAATTACCTTTAATAATTATGATCTAAAAAAATATCCATTTATTCTCTGCCTTAAACTTTCTGTAAGTCAACTCTTGGATACTCACTCTGCAATATCCTTCCACATCAAAATATCTTCGCTTAGAACCTAAATCTGAATGCTTATTAAAATTTGACTCTACCAAAATTAGACCTTATCCTTATACGCCTTAAACAGACCATGTCTAAGTGAAGTTTAAACCATATATCTTAACAACATATCAAACAAATTAATATAAGGGGCCTCAAATGGGTTTAGAAGAGAAAAAAATGAGAAATACACTTGAAAAAGAAATTATCCCCGAAGTTTCCACTGATCTTAAAGCAGCCTTAGGTACTGACGTTGAAATAAAAATTAATTGGGATAGTTTTGAAGCCATTGACTCTCTTAGAGAAATCCAACACCAAGTATTAGGGCGAATCGTAGAGGGTGTTAAATCTTTATGCGAAGATGACTTTGCAAAAGGTGAAGCTGCTGAGCAATTTAAAACTATTGAAGTAAATAACCTATCATCACTTGACGATAAAAAAGTTGAATTTGCTAACAATACGCTCACTATTCAAACTACCTGGGCTGACTTTGGTAACATCTTTACTCCTGGAGATATTAAATCTGCCATCGAAGCTGGATTATAACTTAATTTTCAGTTTAAAATTGAAATAAATTATCAACAATGCACTTAGGGCTCTAAATGGTTGCTAAGTGCATTTTTTATATATCCAGAAGTCAGCGCGCTCTAAATTCAACCTAAAAAGATCAGTTGGACAGCGTAAAGGGTGCTTTTGTGGTGGTGCAGGACAAGGGTCGCTCCTGCACATCCATGTGCCCGCGACACTTGTGCATCCATGCACGGTGCGCAATAGCCCGCTATTCCAAGGAGTTGCAACGCCGCCATGTGCCACCACAAGCGTGCCATTCATGTTGTAGCGTGACTCACCTAGTAGGTGACCATAATCATCGAAGCTATTTTCTTCAAAATCAGAAACCTGTTATTAGAATGGAGCGGTCAACTGATTTTTTTAGGTTCAACATAGCGCCACCAATCTCTTGTGTAGCAAACACTCCTCTTTCTTATGTGGCACTGTCCATGCCAAATAATTTACATATAGATAGCGAAACATAGAACGAGCATTTCAGCTTCTTAAGCGGCCAAATGGATGTTCTGAAAATTAAATCGGGTAAGTCCTATAGATTTTAACCAAATTTTATGACTACATCCCATGGAGCAACGCTTCATTATTTACTTATCTCATACAACCAATTCTTTTCTTAGCCACAATAACATTATCAAAATACACGTTATGCTCCGCCTTATCGGCGAAACCTTTTTGATTGAGTGACCACCCGGATTGGTAGCATTCGAGCTCTAACCGACGAATTTTAACATCAGGGCTCTTCCTAAAATTAAACCCTTCAAAGTACCCTCGCTTTCTTGGATAATTATCATATTTATCGTTACCGGGCATAACGAATTGGCTATGAAGCCATTACCCATAATGACTTCCCGTAAAGTAGTGTCTGGCCAATTGATCATTAATCCAAAATGCCCGCTCACCATTAAATTTATTTGCAGTATTGCCCTTAATCATAAACTCTGGCGGATTCAACTCTGAAGTGTAACACATGAAACTCCAGATCTAGCAAAGAATTTTTGCATCATCTGGATCGGTATTTTAAATCCTAAAGACTTTCTGGATCTATTATTAAGTTTCTGCATCACATTGTAAACATCTAGATCATTCACGGCTTTGTTTACCATTACTACCGCGCTTCTGGTATTTTTTACCCTGCCATCTCAGGTGCTGAAACAAATCACCGCCTTGGCGCTTATTCTGCCAGATATGCTGATAAATACGCTCATGGCTTAGTGAAAAGTTGTGCTCACTGAGCAACCAGCCCGATACTTGTTCAGGACTCCATTGCTCTAGTAATTTTTCTTCGACAAGGTCAATACTAGACTGAGTCATTTTAATGGCTTTAAAGGCCTTTAATCGTTGCTCTTGTGCCAATTGTTTGTAAGTACTCATAAGTCACTTTACTCTTGCCGGAGAAAATGAAAGAGCTTACAAACAGTTGACCATTTACACTAGTGTGGTGCTTCATACAAATTGACGATTATAGCGTGACGCTAAGCGGTTAGCCGCTCGCTCATTTAAATCCGATAACGAAGTCTAGGCAAAAAGCAGGGCAATCGCACTACGTTGATCTTATGGGACTCGTCGAGATACCCACTCAATCTCAGAAAGCGCTAGGCATTCGTATGACATATTTCATGATAGTGATGTAAGCTGCGCTTACGCTATTTTATATCCCCCTCACCCTGGCCCTCTCCCGCAAGGGGAGAGGGGATGCGGGGTTCGAACCCTGGCGTGAACAAGCCCTTGGG
>JARRQF010000254.1:0-8849 GCA_037382065.1 Candidatus Thiodiazotropha sp.
CCAGGATACTGCGTTGCAATGCTTGAAAAGGGCGAGCCATTCCCTGCGCATTGCGCCTTGTCTCCTGGCCTGAGCAGGCTTCTATCATCGTCAATTTGTATGAAGCACCACACTAGGATTTTAAACACTCAGGATTTTCGATCAAACTCATCGTAAGCGCGTACCACCCGCTGCACAACCGGGTGACGTACCACATCCCGAGCATTGAAAAAGGTAAAACTGATACCATCAATATTAGCCAACACTTCGGTCACCTGGCGTAATCCAGACTGCTGTCCCCGGGGCAGATCAATCTGAGTGACATCTCCAGTAATGACAGCAGTCGAACCAAAACCGATGCGGGTAAGAAACATCTTCATCTGTTCTGGGGTTGTATTTTGCGCTTCATCGAGGATAACAAATGATTCATTAAGGGTCCGTCCACGCATATAGGCCAGTGGCGCGACCTCGATGACATTGCGTTCCACCAGTTTGGCGACTTTCTCAAACCCCAACATCTCGTAGAGTGCGTCATACAGAGGTCGTAGATAAGGGTCGATCTTTTGTGCCAAATCACCGGGCAGAAAACCGAGCTTTTCTCCCGCCTCAACAGCAGGACGCACCAGCAGGATACGCCTTACGAGATCCCGCTCCATGGCATCCACTGCGCTGGCGACTGCTAGGTAGGTCTTGCCAGTACCGGCTGGGCCAATCCCAAAATTGATGTCATGAGAGAATACCTTGTGTAGGTACTCCTTCTGGTTCGCGCCACGGGGACGTACCAGACCGCGCCGGGTCTTAATCACCATCTCGGGCAGGTCGGCACTCTTTTGCTGTTCAAGCAGCTCGTCCACTCCAGCCTCCTGCAGAAAAAGATGTACCCGGTGGGGTTCAAGCACTTCATTCGTTGAAGCACGGTAGAGATCCTGCAGCACCTGCTCACCTGCTTGGATAGCATGACCTTCACCAATCAGATGAAACTGATTGCCACGATTATTGATTTCAATGCCGAGGCGCCTCTCAATAAGCCTCAAATGCTCATCCAATTGGCCACAAACATTGGCCAAACGAGGGTTGTCAGCCGGTTCCAGAACCAGATCGATCGATTGGGGATGTTCAGCCACGCGCTCTTACCTTGAGTGTCTCATATTATTCATCAGATTCTACGCGAGAAACCCCGTTCTTCAGATCGGGGAGGGATAGCGTCCGCCATCAGGCGGCCTGTCTCGCTGCCTCCTTTCTATTCAATGCTATCGCTGGTAGTTGACATTGTTGGAGGTTCATCGACTAAGCACTGATAACCTGTTCGTTGACTTGATCGACCAACACACCACGTAAGGAATTTGGCAATGCCTCTGTGATCCGTACATCGACAAAGTGACCTATCAGCTCAGACGGACCATCGAAATTAACCACCCGGTTGTTTTCTGTGCGGCCAGCTAACTGTGCCGGATTCTTCTTCGCTGGACGTTCCACTAGAATGCGCTGAGTTGTGTTCACCATCTGGCGACTAATTCTTTGCGCCTGAGTATTGATCAGCTGTTGCAACCGTCCAAGCCGCTGTTGCTTGACCGACAAGGATACATCATCCGGCAGATCAGCAGCAGGTGTACCAGGACGACGGCTATAGATGAAGCTGTAGGAGTGATCAAAACCAATCTCCTCAATCAATTTCAAGGTCTGCTCAAAATCCTCCTCAGTCTCGCCGGGAAAACCAACAATAAAGTCTGAGGATATAGTGATATCGGGACGCACTTTGCGTAAATCCGCGATTTTCGCCTTATATTCCAAGGCCATATGACCACGCTTCATCATCGCCAGAACTCGGTCAGAACCGGATTGCACGGGTAGATGCAGAAAACTCACCAACTCCGGCACCTGCCCATAGACTTCAATCAAGCGATCGGAAAACTCCAGAGGATGCGACGTGGTAAAACGAATCCTTTCAATCCCCTCTACGGCAGCCACGAATTCGATCAACAGCGCCAAATCCGCATACCCGCCATCATCCATTTCACCACGATAAGCATTGACATTCTGCCCAAGCAGGTTGATTTCAGCCACGCCCTGCTTGGCCAATCCAGCTACCTCAGCAATCACATCATCGAAGGGGCGGCTGATCTCTTCACCTCGAGTAAAAGGCACCACACAGTAGGTACAGTATTTAGAGCAACCTTCCATTACCGATACATAAGCAGTTGGACCGTCAGCCCGAGGCTCTGGCAGACGATCAAACTTCTCGATTTCAGGAAAGCTGACATCGACCACCGGAGTTCGCTGCTGACGAACCTGTTGCAGCATCTCAGGCAGCCGGTGCAGAGTCTGGGGTCCGAACACTAGGTCCACATAGGGAGCCCGCTCACGGATGGCATCGCCCTCCTGACTCGCAACACACCCCCCAACACCGATAATCAGCGACGGATTCCGATCTTTCCAGAGACGCCAACGTCCCAATTGAGAAAAGACCTTCTCCTGGGCCTTTTCACGAATCGAACAGGTGTTGAGCAGCAGAACATCCGCCTGTTCAGGCTCTGAAGTAAGTTCAAGCCCGGCAGCCACGCGCAATCCATCTGCCATCCGTGATGAATCGTACTCATTCATCTGGCAACCAAAGGTCTTGATATAGAGTTTTCCGGCCATTTTCGAACCCGGTTCAACAAAAGGGTCACTATATTATAGCCAGAGCGACACAGAATCTATGACGAGATACACTTTTAACCTAGATTTAATAGTGCTTGGATACATTCCGCATGACGCGATGCCTGAGAGGAGCAACGTAACCTCCGAGCATCAACAATGCACGCAAGTTCACCTAGTGCTGTATTGAAATCATCATTAATCACCAGATAATCAAACTCATCATAGTGGGACATTTCGCTAACCGCCTGACGCATACGCTGTGCAACCACCTCATCACTATCCTGGCCCCGGGCGTTGAGTCGCTGCTGTAGCGCTTCGGGACTGGGAGGCAGAATGAAGATCGACAAGGCATCAGGGAAACGCTCACGCACCTGGCAGGCACCCTGCCAATCGATCTCTAAAACAGTATCTCTACCCAACGCCAATTGGCTGCGTACCTCAGCTTCCGAGGTTCCATAGAAGTTGCCAAAGACCTCGGCATGCTCCAGAAATAGTCCAGCTGCGGCCATCTTCTGAAACTCATCCCGAGTGATGAAATGGTAGTGACGCCCATCTTCTTCACCAGGCCGCATTGCCCTAGTGGTGTGTGAGACGGAGACGTGCAAGCTACCATCCTGGTCATGTAACGCTTTGAGAAGGCTGGTCTTACCTGCACCGGATGGAGCCGAAAGGATGTACAACGTACCTAATGACATGCTTAATACCTAAAATAGGGTGACTTGCCAGGAGCTTGGATAATAGGGCATCGTTTTATTCCCTAGTTTATCCAGTGTCTTAGCTCGATTTGATGGACTTCGCTGCATTTCCATACCCACTTATACACTGAGACGTGACCGGCGATCTTCCTCCTCTTGCCAGGCAGCTTTAATTTCCTGTAACACCTCGTCCACATCAGCTTCTGCCTCAGTTTCTTCAAAGTAGCCAGTTAACTCAATGTCTGAATGCAATTCACCATCTTTATACAAGGACCATATCTCTTTGGCGTACTTACTATTTTTCAATTCAGGCGCATACTGTGCATAGTAATCTGTTATTTTATTAACATCACGTGCCAGCATGACTTCCGCATTGTTATTGGCTGCTGCATCCACCGCCTGTGGTAAATCTATGATCACTGGGCCAGTTTCATCAACCAACACATTAAACTCAGATAAGTCACCATGTACCACGCCCACGCAAAGCATACGCGTTATATACTTCATAATCATGGCATGGTCTTGCAGCGCCATTTCAACTGACATCGTCACATCTCCCAGACGGGGAGCCACATTACCCTCGGCATCGGTGACCAACTCCATTAATAATACGCCATCAATGCAGAAATATGGATTGGGAGCCCGTACCCCAGCATCGACCAAGCGACGCAATGTATCAATTTCGTGAGTTTGCCAGGATTGCTCTTGCTCATTACGACCAAACTGTGAACCCTTTTCCATCGCACGGGCACGGCGACTATTGCGCACTTTACGGCCTTCCTGATACTGCACAGCCTTTTTAAAGCCACGCTTATTCGCCTCTTTATACACTTTAGCGCAGCGAATATCAGAGCCACAACGCACAACATACACGGTCGCTTCTTTGCCACTCATCAATTGGCAGATAACCTCATCCACCAGACCGTCTTCAACTAAAGGCAGGATACGTTTTGGAATTTTCATGGCACTTTTATACCCTACTTAGCTACAGGATGAAATGGCCATTTGCATTTACCAGAATACGTGAAAAGCGCCATAGGAAGCCCCTTCTCTTAGGGAAGAAGGGAAGGAAAATAAATAATCATCCAAAGATTGCGCTGGATTTTGTCCCGGATTCTAGGCGTACTAAGGGGAGCATAGCCGCTCTATGTGGCCCTTTGCGCGACAACGAGGTCGGAGCAAAAGACAAGCAAGAGTGGATAATTGCTAAGTTTCTTTACAACACGCATAAGACTAAAACCCCTAATACTTCAGTACTTAAAACTCGGTCTCTCACCTGGAGCCTGATAATAGGGCATCATTTTGCTTGCGAGCTTTCGCAATCTCTCCTCCCTGTTTGACGAACTAGGATGGGTGCTTAAGAATTGCGGCACTTGACTGCCGGAGATCTTCCCCATTTTCTGCCACAATGTGGCTGCCGCTCGGGGGTCATAGCCTGCCTTGGCGGCAAGTTCAATACCCATAAGATCAGCTTCTTCCTCAGCGCTACGGCTGTGCGGCAGATCTATGGCCAGCTTTGCGACCACCAAAGAACCAGCCAATACTTTTTCATTGTCTGTCGAGGCTGCAATAGCCAGTAACCCTAACTGACTCGCCATGGCAACCGACAATTTTTCTGCGGTATGCTTGGCTAGGGCATGGGATATCTCATGAGCTAAAACCTGAGCCAGTTCGTCATCAGTAGGCTTTATCTGCTCAATAAGACCGGTATAGAGGGCCATTTTACCCCCGGCCATGGCCCAAGCATTAACAGTTTTCGGTTCATCTAGAATCTTCATGCTCCAGGCCCACTCCTTGGTATCAGGACGCATCTTAATCGCTTGAGCGATTAAACGTCCGGTGATGCGATCTACCCGCGCCTTGAGCTTTGGATCATTATCCAGCTTTCCCCCTTCCCGATAAGGCTTAAGCATCTCCACATAGGCAGTTTTTGATGAATCGATGGCGGCCTCTTCGCTAACAAGCATAAGTTGATTACGCCCTGTCGGACTGGTAGCACAAGAGATCAAGGTAAGCAGAAGGATGAGAATAGCAGCGTTATTAATGAACTTCTTCATAAAAAACCTCAGTTCGGTCCTTGTTGGTTAATCCATTTTCTAGTGTGGTGCTTCATACAAATTGACGATGATAGCGTGACGCTAAGCGGTTAGCCGCTAGGCGCGTGCCGCCGGGAATGGCTTCTCCCTTTCCAAGGCGCGCAACAACGCGGATGATCTCTTCCCGGCGCTTCGGCATTGCCTTTACTGGACTTGGACATATTACCAATCTGCAACGCTTCTATACACACCACCGCGTGGTTTTTGCTGATCGTGTGTGAGGTTTTGTGCAGATAATCCTTGCGCTTTGAGTTGTTTCATCCCTGCATGATACTTTGACCAATGGAACAAAACAACGATGTGAGACACGCCAGGCACTGTCTATTCTTGATGCACGTTATTTGGTCTTTGTCACAAAATACAGCAGACACCGAACATCAAAACGTTAACCTATAAAAGATCAGTTGGGCAGCGTGAAGGGTGCGTTTGTGGTGGTACAGGGCATAGGTTGAAAGGTTATATCGCGTTGTTTTTATATGTCTCCACAAAAAGTGGATACAATAATAGCCATTTTATGGGATTTACCTATATAATAGATATCATTGTATCCAAAATGCTTATTGCTGATGAATTTTACATTACTTGATGATACCGATGTTAGCCAAGCGTATGCCACCTACTTGCGTGAGTTACGTCAACAAGCAAAGCTATCACGGGCTGCGCTTGCAGAACGCAGTTGCGTGCCTGCAGCCACCATAAAGAAGTTTGAGCTAACCGGGCAAATTTCTTTTCGCCAATTACTATTGCTTTGGCAGACACTCGACTCGCTTGATAGGCTCTATCAGCTCACCCAACCTAACAAGGATCGCGCTGCTATACCAAGTAGCATTGATGAGGTGTTAAAAGATGAGTTTTAAGCCGATTCAGAAACTGAGTGTTATTCGTACTTTAAGCTCAGGTGAACAGGTAGCAGTAGGCGTGTTGGCTCAGAATCGGCAAGGCGTATTTTTTCAATATGATGACAGCTATGTTCGACAGTCTGGCAATTTATCGCCTTTTACTTTGCAAGCAAATACTCAAGTGCAAGCCGCACCAAAGCAGCCCCATCAGGGGGTTCATGGTGTATTCGGTGATTGCTTGCCTGATGGCTGGGGAATGCTATTGCAAGATCGCATTTTCCGCCAAAAGGGCATTCTGCCTACGCAGTTAACTACGATGGATAGATTGGCCTTTGTAGGTGATAAAGGAATGGGGGCGTTATCTTTTTCGCCGGAATCAGAGTTCTCAACTGAGAGCCGAACAGAGATTGATTTAGCTACCTTAGGTTTAGAAGCGCAAACGATATTTGATGCCTCCTTATCTGATTATAAAGAGCTGAGTCAAGCCGGGCATGATGATTTGGATGGGCATACTCAGCAAGTGTTGGCAGCATTGGTGGCTGGGGGTAGCTCAGGGGGCACTAGGCCTAAAGCGCAAATTTATATGCCATCGGGTGACGCCAAACATTGCCGAACCTTTGCACAACCAGGTGATGAAGCATGGCTGATTAAGTTTACCTCGAAAAATCTAGCGCTCAAACACGAAGAAGGTTTGTGTGAAGCCGTCTATTTGCAAATGGCTGAGCAGGCAAAGTGTCAGCCTCCGGTTTGGCAGTTGATTGAAGCGCCCCACAACAGTGGTGCACGCGCATGGCTTGCGCTCAAGCGTTTTGACTATATTTCTGAACAAACCACTATAGACAATAAATGTAATGCAGGCCGTCTACATATGCACAGTGCTTGTGGGCTGCTGGATGCGGATTTCCATTCCCCAAGCCTTGATTATGTTGACTTAATCAAAGTGAGCCGTCAGCTGTGTAAATCACCCGCCGCAGGACAACTACAATTTCGCCGCGCCATATTCAACCTGCTGACATCTAACCAAGACGATCACAGTAAAAACTGGGCTTTCTTACAGTCGGATGATGGACAATGGCAGCCAGCACCCTTTTATGATGTCACCTATAGCCCACATCCATTTAACGAACACGCCACCGCCTTTGGTGGTTATGGTAAAGCGCCTCCAATTAAGGTTATGCAGAAGCTCGCTGCAAGTGCAGGCTTCGCCAATTGGAACAGAGCGAAGCAAGTCGTTGAAGAGGTGTCTGAAGTACTCAGCCAATTCGCTCATCTCACTGGGCAACAAGGGATCAGTAAGACGACAGTGTCTGCGATCAATAAGACATTAACTCAGCGCAGACAGGAAAACACCCTGCTTTTCCTATGAAGATTATTAAAGCACACTTTTCAAAGGCATAAAAAGGTAAACGTGAGCGAATATCAATACTATCGATTTGAGCGTCTGGATGGGTATTTAGACAGCAAGCAACGCCAAGCACTCAGAAAAATTTCAAGCCGTGCCGACATCACGGCTACCTCTTTTCAAGTGCACTACCACTACAGTGACTTAAAGGCAGATTCGTATGAAATGATGCTAAATCACTTTGATATCGGCTTTTATTACGCCAACTGGGGCTCAATAGATGTCTATATCAAACTGCCTGCAGGGACGATACCTGATGCGATTCTTAGCTTTGAAACAGATGGACTTTATGATCATCAAACCGAGGAGTGGCAATTGCTCATCTTCTCCATTCAGGAGTATGACGACTATTTTGATGATGAGCATGCAGAAGATTTTTTCCAACACTTGGCTGGCTTACGAAGTGAGTTAATGCAAGGTGATTGGCGTCTTATATATTTTATGTGGCTCAAAGAGTTAGAAATCAATAACGAACTTGATGCGATACCTTTAATTCAATTCGATTTTGAGCATCTCGGTGATGGGTTGTGGGCTTTTACTAGCCTTTATGACATTCCCTTGGCGTTGCTTAAGGCACTGGCTCTGACACTGGATTCTAAGCCTAGTCATCAAGCTATACAAACGCGGTTTCAGCTAGAGGATTGGTTAAATAGTCTCACTGAAGTAGACAAAAACACTCTATTAACAGCCCTCTTTGAACAAGGGCAATTAACCCGTCACCAAGCGTTAGCGATGACGCAACAAAAATCTACCAATAAAGAAGAAGCCTATCAATATTGGTTAACCCACGACGTGATTGAACCCTATATTGAACAAGCGCAAACCCAACTACAGCAAGAACAAGCTAAAGCGTTAGCGAAAAAACTAGCTATCGAAAAAGCTCAAAAAAAGAAAGCGCTGATTGAAATTTATAGTCAGCGTGAGCACTGCTGGCATCAAGCACAAGAGCAAGCAAATCGAACCTGCGCCAGTGGCTATGATCAAGCTTCAACTTATCTGCATCAGATGTTCGAAGCTTATCAGTTTAAGGGTGACATAGCTGCGTTTGAGCAGCGTTTTAAGCGATTTATTATTGCTAATAACAGCCGAAAAGCGCTGCTAAACCGACTGCATGATTTGCTTTAACCTAAAAAGATCAGTTGGACAGCGTGAAGGGTGCGCTTGTGGTGGTGCAGGGCAAGACGCAACGACGCGGAAT
>JARRQF010000255.1:0-9795 GCA_037382065.1 Candidatus Thiodiazotropha sp.
GCGTTGCAATGCTTGAAAAGGGCGAGCCATTCCCTGCGCATTGCGCCTTGTCTCCTGGCCTGAGCAGGCTTCTATCATCGTCAATTTGTATGAAGCACCACACTAGTTTAAACCTGTACCGAACCCCAATTCCGATTGTGGCATAAGTGGTTGGGTTGGCAACACAACACTAATAAAAAGAGGCGTGTGATTGATACACAGTAATATGATTCAGGGTCCAGCTCAAGTGCTACTGGTGGAGGATGATGTGGAGCTTGCCGAGTTGGTTCAAGAGTATCTGGAGCGCTATGAATTCGAAGTGCATCTGGAGCACAGAGGGGATACCGCTCCAGATCGGGTGCGTAGTCTGAAACCTGATATTCTGGTGTTGGATCTTAACCTGCCGGGGCGGGATGGCCTGGAGATCTGCCGCGAGATGCGTATGGAATACCAGGGCCCAATCGCCATGTTTACGGCTCGGGATGAGGATGTGGATGAGGTCGTCGGCTTAGAGCTGGGTGCGGATGACTATCTGACCAAGCCTGTCGAACCTCGGGTGTTGCTGGCTCGGTTACGTTCCCTGTTGCGTCGCTACCGGACGATCTCTTCCGCTCAGTCTCATGTGAATAGGGAGCAGCTCGGTTTTGGCGGCTTACAGATTGATGCTTGTGGTCGAACGGTCTCCCTCGGCGGGCAATCTATCGAGCTTTCGACCGGAGAGTTCGATCTGCTTTGGCTGCTCGCTAGCAATGCTGGGCGGGTCGTTGATCGAGATAGTACCTTGAAAAGCCTGCGCGGTTTTGGATATGACGGTCTCGATCGTTCTGTGGATATCGGGATATCGAGACTGCGGCGCAAACTGAGTGACAATGCTCATCGTCCCTATCGTATTAAGACGATACGTGGGCGGGGATATCTGTTCGTCTCCGACGCCTGGGAGTGATGTTTAACCTAAAAAGATCAGTTGGACAGCGTGAAAGGTGCGCTTGTGGTGGTGCAGGGCAAGAGTCGCTCCTGCACATCCATGTGCCCGCGACACTTGTGCATCCCTGCACGGCGCGCAACGACGCACAATAGCCCGCTATTCCAAGGAGTTGCAACGCCGCCATGCGCCGCCACAAGTGTGCCATTCACGTTGTAGCGTGATTCACTCAGTAGGTGACCATCACCATCGAAGCTATTTTCTTCAAAATCAGATACCTGTTATTAGAATGGAGCAGTCAATTGATTTTTTTAGGTTTAATGGCACGACTCTATCTTACGCTCTATGGGGTGCTTTTTATCACATTTGGACTCTATGTCGCGGGCTTGGTCTGGATTCCTGATGTGGCGTTGCAAGGCACGATCCAGGGTTACTATGAACGAGCGATGATCGGTGTTTACGATCTGCTGGAGGATAGACTGGCAACCCGCCCCCAATCAGAGTGGGATGATGTGATCAAAGAGTTGGAACCTGATTTCAGACAGGGGCTTGGACTCTATGAACTACAAGAGCTGTCGTTAGAAAAGTCTGCCAGGCAAAAACTTAAGCAAGGCGCGTTATTCTTTACCAATAAAGAGGAGCAAGCAATTTTTTATAAACGGGTGCCCGACTCCAACCGCTATTTAATGATAGTGCTGGGTTCCAATGCTGAACAACAGGAGATTGAAAGTGTAAAAGGCATCATGCGGCTGATCGAGGAGCGTTTTTTGGCTCACGATAAAGCCGAGTGGCCTGAGGTTTTGGCTGAGCTGGGTCAGCTTATTAAGATGCCTTTGGCTCTATTGCCGCTTAATGATTCTGGATTGCCTCTAAAGCGGCTGGATGACCTAAAAGCAGGGCGTATTGTGGTGCTTGGATTGGAAGAGCAGCGAAACACCTACTATAAAAAATTGGCGGATTCTGGCTTGGTATTTCGTGCCGGGCCTTTTGACATCCCACTGATTCTGCGCCACTTCAATATTCTCTTGTTATTTCTGCTGGCGTTGGTAACCGCTTTGGCAGTCTATCTATGGGTGCGGCCGGTGTGGCGAGACCTGAATCGTTTCGACCAAGGGGTAAACCGTTTCGGTGCTGGTGATCTGGATACCCGCCTGACAGTCAGTAAGCGATCAGCACTAAAGCCTCTGGCCGAAGCCTTTAATGGCATGGCGGAGCGTATGAAGCGGCTGATCCACTCCCACAGGGAACTGACCGGGGCGGTCTCACATGAACTACGCACCCCCATTGCGCGTCTACGTTTCCGTGTCGATATGCTGGAGGACCCCCAGTCAGGGGATGACATCAAGCGACATATTTCGGCGATGCGCAAGGACATCCTAGAGTTGGAGGAGTTGGTTAGTGAGTCCCTCAGTTATTCACGTCTCGATAGGGAGCGCCCAGAATTGATGCAAGAACCGGTCTACCTTCAGGATTGGTTGCACGCTCTGCTGATTGAGACGAAAGATGATATCAAGGGTGTTAAAGCCGAATTGGTGTCCCAGTCGTGTACCAACCAGCTTCAGGTGCAACTCGATTCGAGACTGATGGGTCGGGCAGTAAAAAATCTACTACGAAACGGTTGCCGCCATGCTGTAAGTCAGTTGAGCGTTACCGGGGATTATGAAAATGGTCAGGCTAAGATTGTTGTCGAGGATGACGGTAGCGGCGTGCCACCACGAGAGCGCAAGCGTATTTTTGAACCTTTTGCCCGTTTGGGGGCGGCCCGAGACAGAGAGTCGGGCGGGGTAGGTTTAGGTTTGGCTATTGTAAAGCAGATAGCTCGATGGCATGGGGGGCGAGTGTGGGTTGAGAGCACGCCTTCAGGAGGTGCCCGCTTCGTCATTGCCTGGCCAACCACACAATTCTAAAAGGGGGCCGAAGCCCCCATAATTTATCTACTTACTGATTCTGAGTAACGATTTGTACCCCTAGTCATCACTATTATTGCGTGAGTGACCCGAAAACCTACTTTCCCAGTAATTTGCATAATTGTCATTCGAATCACGACGTTCATGGTTACACGAATCACGACGTCCATGGTTATGCGAACCATGATATCTATGGTCATTGTGAGAAAATTCGTTCTCTTCAGAACCATTTAATTCTGGGATACCTTCATCTGAATCACTGTTTTCATGATTATCGCAGTTACAATCATGATCATTCCAGTGGTGAGATCTCCACCATGGCTCTTCATGCGAGCCATCATCACTATTATCATTCTGGCACACGCTGTCAGTGTAATCTGCAAGAGCGTTACAGTTATTATCTATAGCATCTCCGCAGATCTCTAGTGCGCCAGGATTGATGTCGAAATTGGTGTCATCACAATCGATTGCGCCACAATTACCACCTTCAATGCTGTAACCATCACCATCAGCGTCAGTACAATCAACTGGACAATTAATCGCATTCATATCAGCTGTATCAGTCAGGCCATTACAGTTGTTATCGACATGATCACCACAGATTTCTGCGGCACCTGGGTTTACAGCTGAGTTATTATCATCACAGTCGATGGCACCACATGAGCCGCCTTCAGTAGAATAACCATCTGAATCCATATCAGTACATTCGGCAGAGCAGTTAACTGAATTTGGATCTGCTGTATCGGTCAAGCCGTTCCCGTCATTATCAACGCCATCGGTACAATCTTCAGGGGCGCCAGGATATGCTGAATGGTCGCTGTCGTTAAAGTCAGCTTCAGTACCGCAACTCTCGCCTTCAGCAAAGAAACCATCACTATCTGCGTCAGTACAATATTGTGGATCAGGTGCTGGTACTGGATCAGGTATTGGCATTGGTTCCGGTACTGGCATTGGTTCCGGTACTGGCATTGGTTCCGGTACTGGCATTGGTTCCGGTATCGGCATTGGTTCCGGTATCGGCATTGGTTCCGGTACCGGCATTGGTTCTGGTATCGGCATTGGTTCTGGTACCGGCATTGGTTCCGGTACTGGTTCAGGAGTTGGTTCAGGAGTTGGTTCAGGAGTTGGTTCAGGAGTTGGTTCAGGAGTTGGTTCAGGAGTTGGTTTTGCGCTATCATCGGAGTGGCATGCCGTGCAGCTATCAGCCTGATATGCTGGTAAAAGATCGTTTCCTTGGTCGCTACAATAGTTGGTTATGGTAGTATTCATTGAAGAGAAGGCGCTTGCTTGCTGAGCTCCAGCAAGAAGCGAAGTGCTCAAAATGAGCAGAGCCATTTTCTTGTTTTTACTGGGTATCATATTTTTTAATCTCTCATCCGATAGTTTATTAATAGTGTATCCAATTCGTTCGCTTAGAATGAGATCAATAAAGTTCGATGTCATGCAAAATCACTAGGTATGATTATTTTATCGATGCCATTCTGGCACGAGAGATAGTGTCTTGATCAAAGGTATGTATCTGTGAATATATTCACACTACCATTGGGATACTTTTCCCATCTATTGATATTTTCAAACGCGATCACATAAATGATAGGTATTGATTATTAGTTCGCAAAGTAGATAATTATCTTTAATTAATTATTATTTTTGCGAGTGACATCTGGTTTAAGGGAAAAAATACTTGAAAATTAAAAAATAGCGAGAGCTATGAAGGTATGTAGACACTCAAGGATTGATATATTGGAATATAAGGATAAGCTAAATCTATATTTTTAGAAATAATGCATTGATAAATGTCAATCGTATTTGATACTCTTATCCACATATTATTCTGTTTTTAACAAATAACGATAACCAATATCACATGACATAATATTTATTTGATAAAAAATAATAAACAATAAATTTGCGCGTTATTCCTTTTTAGCTATTACAGATGGGTGGTTGAGCTCCGGGTGGGAGGCTGTTCATTGCGCATATTTAAACCTAAAAAATTCAAAAGAAAATAATAAATAGATCTGAGGAAGATAATATGTGGAGAAATATCACCAGGCACGTTTCCTGGCTAGTGCTCTTGTTTCTGATATTCAATATCCAATCTGTTCACAGCTCAACCACCGCTACGCCAAACTTAACTCTGCTAGGTGAAACTGTTCCGCAAGGCTTCGATCCCACAACAGGTAAGCGTATTATTCCCAACGAGCGCTGCCTGACTTGCCATGGCGATGAAAATGAAAAGTCTGATGTGCGTGATGATGGCAGCAAGGTCAAAATATTTGTACACAGCAAGCAAATTAAGGCAAGTGTGCATGGTGAGTTGCACTGTAATAGCTGTCATATCACTATCGATCGTGTGCCGCACCGTAAGGCTCCTGCCGTTATCGTGGGTTGTGTTGACTGCCATAAAGAGACCTGGGAAAAGCATCAGAATGACCCAGATGAAAAATATAAGCGGCTTAAAGTCGTTAATGAGCAGATCGATAACTACATGCAGTCGATTCACGCCCAGCCAAGCTCACTCGATCAGTCCCATACCAATGCCACCTGCTATGACTGCCACGATGCGCACAATGTCGGAGAGCTAGGCAGCATACAACGCGCCAAGAAGCGCCTGAAAAACCCGGAAGTCTGCGGTCGTTGCCACGAAGAGCAACTGGCAGATTATCGTACTTCCAGTCACGGTAAGGCAGTCTTGGAAGAGGGAGATAGTGAGTCAGCGGTATGCTCTGATTGTCATACTACCCATGCTATTGATTCACCCGAAACCGACAAGGCCAAGCTGGCTATTACCAAAAATTGTGGTGATTGCCATGAAGAGGCTCGGCGTACCTATTTTGCTTCATATCATGGTCAGGTGCATCGTCTCGGATATACCAATACAGCGAAATGTCACGACTGTCACGGTAGTCATAAGATCAAGGGTGAAGATGATCCGACTTCAGAGATTCATGCCAATAATCGTCTGGAAAACTGTAAAGTCTGCCACAAAGACGCAAATGAGAATTTTCTGACCTTCTGGCCGCACGGTGATGCGGATGATAAGGAAAAGTACCCTGGTTTGTGGTTTTTCAAACTTTTTATGCAGACATTGATCTTCAGTGTCATGGCTTTTTTCTGGGTTCATGTGTTGCTATGGCTCTACCGCGAGGTGATGGATCGTTTGCAAAATAAGGGCTTCAACGAAGACCTGGATCACCCCGAGGTAGTCTATTTCCGTCGCTTTCCGGTTGTTTGGCGTTGGATTCATGGTCTGTTTGCCATCTCCACCATGACCCTGATTTTGACTGGTACCACACTATTATTCTCACATACCAGCTGGGCCAAGGCTGTGGTGGTATTTTTGGGTGGCACGTTAATGGAGGGCATTATTCACCGCACTGCTGCCATTATCTGGTTGGGTATTTTCTTTACTCATCTGGCGATAGCTATTGTGAACATCTGGCGTAAGCGTGACACATTTGAGTGGTTTGGCAGCACTTCCCTACTGCCAACTTGGAATGATTGGCACGATCTTCGTAAAATGTTCAAGTGGTTCCTTGGTCGTGGCCCACGCCCCGATTTCTACTACTGGACCTATTGGCAAAAATTTGATTACTGGGCACCATTCTGGGGAGCAACAGTCATTGGCTTATCGGGTCTCATGCTATTCATGCCAGAGAAGACGGCTCTCTTTCTACCGGGCTGGATGTTCAATATTGCTACTTTGGTTCATGCCGAAGAGGCGCTATTGGCCGCTATCTTCCTAAACTCGGTACACTTCTTTAACGTGCACTTCAGGCCTGAGCGTTTCCCAATGAGTACCACCATATTCACTGGCTCTATTCCTATCGAGGAGTTTAAACATGACCATCATCTCGAATATGAGCGACTGGTCGCTAGCGGAGAGCTGGATAAGTATCTGGTTAAGCGCCCATCCCGTCGTTCTGATCTGGCAGCCTCGTTCATCACTACCGTGCTGATTATGACCGGCTTGGCTCTGCTCAGCCTCGTGTTGATTGGCCTGATGACGGCGCCAAATTGATAGGCCCAGATAAATTAGAGAGACGATGATATGAATAATAAAATTCGCAATCTTCTTCTGGGAATGGTTGTACTGATTCCCTTAAACTTGCTGGCGGAACCATCAGGACAGGCGCTGGCATATACTTGCGCTGGTTGTCACGGAACAGACGGTTCCAGCAAAGGTCCCTCCAGTCCTTCCATTGCAGCGATGGATCCAGACGTGTTTATCGATGCTATGCAGGCCTACAAGCTCGACGAGCGTAATGCCACCATCATGAATCGTATTGCCAAAGGCTACAACGATAAACAGATCAAAAGTATGGCTTGGTTTTTTGCAAAGCAGCCGCTAAATGCCACAGCACAAAAGCATGATGCTGAGTTAGCCAAATTGGGTGCTCAGTTACATGATAAATATTGCGAAAAGTGCCACGAAGATGGAGGCAAACCAGGGGATGCCGGTACCCTGGCAGGACAGTGGATGCCCTATATGAATAATACCATGGAGGATTTTATTTCAGGACACCGAAATTACCCTAGGAAGATGCAGCGCAAAGTTGATGCCGCCATTAAGGCCGAAGGTGATCGTGCCATACCGGCACTATTACACTACTACGGCAGCCAACACGGATTTTCGGGACAGGAAAAAGACCATGAGTGATATTAATCGTAGAGACTTTATTAAACTCACCACTCTGGCCGGAGCTTCTCTTGGCTTTCCGCAGCTTGCCTTGGCTGCTAGCCCAAGAGTTGTGATTGTCGGAGGTGGGGTAGGTGGTTGCACCGCTGCCAAATACCTACGCAAATTAAATCCAAATATTGAGGTTACCCTGCTCGAAGCCAAAAAGGCTTACACATCCTGTTTTATGAGCAATGAGATTCTTAGTGGTGACCGTACCCTTGAATCTCTCACCTTTGATTACGAGGGGCTACGCCGCCGTGGGGTTAAGGTTGTCAATGAACGAGTCAGCGCCATTGAAGCTGATAAAAAACAGGTCGTCACGGTAGGTGGGCAACCGTTTCGCTATGACGCCTGTGTGGTTTCGCCAGGTGTGGATTTTAAGTGGGATGCCATTGAGGGTTATGATGAATCGGTTTCTGAGGTGATCCCCCATGCTTGGTTTGCTGGCCCACAAACTGTGATTCTGCGTAAACAGATTGAATCAATGCCAGAGGGGGGGAAGGTGATTATCGTAGCGCCGCCGAATCCCTATAAATGTCCCCCTGGTCCTTACGAGCGGGCAGCACAGATTGCGATGTACTGTAAACACCATAAGCCCAAGGCAAAGATTTTAATCCTCGATCCAAAAGATAAATTCTCCAAACAGGGATTATTTGAACAGGGGTGGGCTAAGCTCTACGGTTTTGGCACTGACAATAGCATGATTGAATGGGTTGGTGCAGCAGGAGGCGGCACAGTTGAGGAGCTGGATCCTTCGACCCGCACTTTACAAGCGGAAATTGAGGAGTTCCAGGCTGATGTCATTAACATTATTCCGCCACAAAAGGCGGGCAAGATTGCTTTCTCCTCTGACTTGGTTGATGGGGATTGGTGCCCGGTGGATAAACTGACCTTCGAGTCCACCCGACACAAAAATATCTATGTACTAGGCGATGCCTCCAACGCAGCTAAGATGCCTAAGTCAGCCTATGCTGCCAATTCTCAGGCAAAGGTTGCGGCCGCTGCTATCGTGGCGCGCTTCAAGGGTATCGAGCCACCTGATCCAACCTTTGTTAATACCTGTTACAGCATCCTGGGTGAAGAGCATGGCATTTCGGTGGCGGCTGTCTATTCTCTAGATAAAAGTAGTAATACCATCACACCCATTGAGGGGGCTGGAGGGCTATCTCCAATGGATGCCTCTGATCTGCAACGCAAACGTGAGGTAAGCTACGCTCATAGCTGGTTTAAAAACCTAATTGATGACATGATGATGTGAAAAATCAGATGCCATATATGCGCGAGATTATCTACGACAGTAATGGCTGTATTGTCTTCCTATTCAGCTTGAGGAGGGTAGTTGATAGCTGGACATGTTGTAAAAGCATGCCGCGAATATTCGCAAAAGCCGTAGGATGTGGTGAGGTACGAACCGCATTATGGATGTTCGTGAGCCATCGCACTATTGATGCGGTTCGCACCGCTCACCGCATCCTACGCAATCACGAATTTTATGGCGACTTCAAAAAGAGTGACCTATCGGTTTGAAAACACCATGGAATATCTCACTCAAATATTGGCACATGATCGAAAACCATGATGTGGTTCGTACCTCACCGCATCCTACACAATACGGAAGCTGAGCATAATAAAAATACATTGATCAATAGCGAATTCTATGAGGCTCTTGGTTTGGTTGGTGGTATAGAAAACCACCATGCCACAGGAGCATGGGGGCAAGGTTTATCTGGGTATAAGGGCTGGGGAAATAAATAATCATCCAATAATCTTGTTGATCTTTTGCCCTGGCTTCGTTGTTGCGTAAAGGGTTACGTTGAGTAGCTATACTTTCCTTGGTGTGCCTGGAATTTAGCACAATCTTTTTTCTCTAACCTTATCCGAACATATGCGGGAGCTGATGAATATGGTTGGTAAGATTCTAATAACCCCATTTGTTACGCAGTTTAGATCTAGTTCTTTACTGTACGCACTATCTAATCGCTATTTAAAAGTTTTCTTAAGTTGTAGCTCAACTCAATGAATCTCAAGTATTTTGTCATTGCTTGGTGTCTCTTCGGTTGGTTATCTCACTCTGCTATTGCTGAAGACGATGATTATCTTTCATTAATTTCATCTGAAGCAGAAAAGATCGAAGAAGAGGGATTGGCTACCGAGAATCCGCCTGTGGAAGAAAATCCTTCTCTGGATATGATTAAAATACAAGAGTTTGAGTCCCTCCTGAAGGATGAGTATATAGGTAGTTATCTTATCTATCGCAGATTGGATCAGTCTTCAAGGAATGTCCTATATGATGATTATGAATC
>JARRQF010000256.1:0-10204 GCA_037382065.1 Candidatus Thiodiazotropha sp.
GGCCAGGATACTGCGTTGCAATGCTTGAAAAGGGCGAGCCATTCCCTGCGCATTGCGCCTTGTCTCCTGGCCTGAGCAGGCTTCTATCATCGTCAATTTGTATGAAGCACCACACTAGCTGCATTCGGTATACAGGCGCCGCTCGGGGAGACCCTGACGCGTCTGTTGATGAGTCACCCCCCATTGGAGGAGCGCATCGCCGCTCTCGAGCAGGTGGGCCGGACCGAGTGGATCGGCCATACCAGATAATCCGAATTGAGATACCGTCTGTCAGGAAGTCGACCAGTGATACCGTGCAGTCGGAAGGAGTGCGATGGTTATATTATTATCCCAGGGGCCATATACTTCCCTTTCAGGGTTTCAAGCAGAGCAAGGGTTAAGGGTCTTGCTTGAACCTAAAAAGATCAGTTGGACAGCGTGAAGAGTGCCATTCACGGTGTAGCGTGATTCACCCAACAGGTGACCATAACCATCGAAGCTATTTTCTTCAAAATCAGAAACCTGTTATTAGAAGGGAGCGGTCAACTGATTTTTTTAGGTTGAAGCCACTAACGATCTGAAATATTAAGAGAGGCGGCTGAAAGGAAACGATATGATCACCGGGTTAATAGGGTTACATCTCGCCAGCTTACTCGGCGGTCTGCTTGCGGTACTGCTGATCGCAGACATCCTGCGCATCCGGCGTACACCGGCCTCGACCCTGGGCTGGTTGCTGTTTGTGATCACTCTCCCCTGGCTGGCCATTCCGATCTATCTCGGGTTTGGCCGACGCAAATATAGCATAACGCAACCCCACTTCCAGAATACCGCACCTAACGCGGAAACCTGTCCCAGAGATGCCATCGACCGGTTGTTGGCCCGGGAAGGGGTATACCCCGCCAGTCAAGGCAACCACCTGGTGTTTCACAAGGATGGCGCGGAGGCCTTATCCGCCCTCACTAACCTGTTGTTAAGCGCCCGCTGTGAACTGAACCTCTCCATGTTCCTGCTGGCAAACGACAGGCTAGGCAGGCAGGTCAGCCAGGCGTTGGTGGAAGCCGTGCAACGGGGTGTACAGGTACGCCTGTTGCTCGATGGCGTGGGTTCCTTTCTACTACCAAAACGCATGATCAGAGATCTGCAAAGCACCGGGGTCCAGGTCGCCTGGTTCACCCCCCTAATCCACCGCCCGTTTCGCGGGTACAACAATCTGCGCAATCATCGCAAGCTAATCATCGCAGATGGCAAACGGGCCTGGCTCGGGGGACGTAACCTGGCTGAGGAGTATTTCACGGAACCTGGGCATTGGATCGATTTGAGTTTCGAACTGAAAGGGCCCGCGACTGAAAACCTATTGCAGATCTTTGCCGCAGACTGGTCGTTCGCAACCCAGGAAAACCTGGCGGTTTCGTCAGAGCAAAAACCGGCAGGACAAGCCTGCGTGCAGGTTCTGCCATCTGGACCTGACCGGCCCGACGAACCGCTGCAGGATCTCCTCCTAACCTCGGTATACCAGGCCCAGCACCGTATCATCGCAGTCAGCCCCTACTACGTGCCGGACGAAAACCTGCAACGGGCGCTCTGCCTGGCCGCAAAACGGGGCATCGCCGTGAAGCTAATCTTGCCCCTGCATTCCAATCACCGTCTTGCCGACTACACCCGCACCCGTTACCTGCGCGAACTGGCGGAGTCTGGTGTGGAGGTTCGCCTGGTTCCAGGCGTGATGGTGCATGCCAAGGCGCTCGTCATCGACAACCGCCTGGGTATAGCCGGGTCTGCCAATCTGGACCTACGTAGCCTGTTTCTCAACTATGAACTGGTTTGCCTGTTTCGCTCTGAAGTGGAGATCACCGCCTTGTCAACCTGGGTCGAGGGGCTGCTCCAGCACACCCTGCACTACTCGCCGAAACCGGCGGGCCGTTTGCGGGATATGGCAGAGGGTCTGGTTCAGCTGTTCGCCTTCCAACTCTGAGGTAGCGGATATTCCTGCCATCACCCCATACCAAGCAGCTGCACCACACTGCACATGATTTAAATCAGTTGGACAGCGTGGTATGGATCAGGCGGTTTTGAACTGTGAGATCATCTCGTGCAGATTATCACCCAATTTCGACAGTTCAGTGGTTGCTTGAGCAATCCTTTCACTCGCCAGCTCCGAGTGTTCCGCAAGTTGTGAAATCTGTACCACACTGCGATCGATCTCTGTGGCTACTGCGGATTGTTCTTCTGAAGCGTTGGCAATCTGAGTATTGCGGTCCGAGATTAGGGCTACTGAAGAGACGATCTGATCAAGAGATCCCGCTGCGGTCTGAGCTTTTTCGACAGTGAGCTGAGTGGTGTCGCCACTGCGTTTAATGACATTGACCGCGTTCTGCGTGCCACTCTGTAACCGTTCGATCATATCGCGAATCTCCGTCGTTGCCTGCTGAGTGCGGCTCGCCAGAGAGCGCACTTCGTCCGCAACCACGGCAAATCCGCGTCCCTGCTCACCCGTGCGCGGCTTCGATAGCCGCATTCAAAGCAAGCAGGCTGGTTTGTTCGGCAACGCCCCTTATGACATCTGATACGGAACCGATGCTGTCGCTCTCTTTCGCCAATAGATTGATGACATCCGAAGCGGAATTCATCTCTTTGGCCAGATCGTTAATGGCGGATGTAACGTCTACCACAACTTGTTTACCCTTTTGCGCCTGCCCGTCAGCCTCACGGGCGTTTGCCGCCGCGCCTTCGGCGCTCTCTGCAATCTCTTTCACGGTGGCGGCCATTTCGGTCACTGCGGTCGCAACCTGATGGGTTTCAGTCTGCTGTTGAGTGATATTGTCATGTGTTTGAGAGGAAGTTATTGAAAGCTCATCCGCCGCTGTACTCAATTGGGTGCTGACGTGAGCTATTTGCAAAATCATCTGTAATATCTTTTCGCTGAAAAGGTTGAACGATGCGGACAGCTTTGAAATTTCATCTTTACCATGCTCACCCAGTCGCTTGGTCAGATCACCTTCGCCCATAGATATATCATCCAGCGCGGCAATAGTCTGTGCGAGTGGCTTTACGATGCTGTGCGTGATGCTCAGTGAGAGACCAAGCAACAGAGCCAAAATAAGCAACGCCGCAGCTCCCAAGCTTATGGTGCTCTGCCAAAAATATTTTTCAACATCATCGGTGTAGATCCCTGTACCAATGACCCACTCCCAGGGCTCGAAGGCTTTAACATAGGATAATTTGTCTACGGGTTTCCCGCCGCTCGTTTTTGCCCATTGGTAAGATACGAATCCTGCACCTTGGTTGCGCGCGGTCTTGGCAAACTCCGAAAAGATCAATTTTCCATTCGGGTCACTCATATGTGAGGCATCTGTATTGTTCAGTTCCTTTTTGATGGGATGCATCAGGATGCGGGCATTGAAGTCGTTTATCCAGAAATAGTTATTCTGGTCATAACGGATGACGCTGATGCTTGCCATGGCCTGCTGCTTTGCTTCTTCCTGCTCCAGCTCGCCACGCTTTGCGCGCTCATGGTAGTTGCTCACAATACTGTGAACGGATTCCACCAGCTTTTTTGTCTGTACCCGCTTCTCATCCATCATGTTATCGTGAAAGCGGTTGAGTGCAAGGAAGGTCAGGGCGCAAAATCCCAGGATAGCAACCAGTATGATAAGCCACAGACGATTACTGATTGTCAGGTTTCTAAGAAAGGTCATAGGTCGCTCCAATATAAATATGAGCAGTACAACGACCTTCTCCTTGTCCTTTTATTTAGTATCTATGAGTAGGTTTTCGGATAAGGTATACAGCCCTTTAATTGAATTTATAAATATCGATCAGTTTTTGGTAAACCTAATAATCAAAGGGTTGAGTTAAATATAATATAGATCCTCAGCGATGGTATGGATATTCTGTGAATTAAATGATTATCGATTGTTTTGCAGAGAGAAAAGCGAAGGGAGGAAATCACTCCCGCTGATAAAAAATTCGTGTTGGCTTTGATCAATGTCTGCAACACCTTCTCAGCTAAAAATCTGTAAAGCGCTCCACCCCTGGCTGAGGTCAACCAAGGATAGTGGCGCATATCCCCCAACCAATAAATTTCCCTTGCTACGTCTTGTGAGTCGTCTACTGACATAGCGCCCATTGAAAGGGTTTTGCATACATGGCATGGCCTATGCACATCATGGTTGTGAAATGTGATAACAGTCCAATCGAAGGAGACGAATCATGAGCCGAAAAATTCTCAACACGAAACTGCGCAAACCCACGCAACTTGCCCTTGCTCTGATGCTGGCTCTCTCCCTGGGTGCCGCTCCGGTCCTGGCGGGTTCCAATAGCCATACTGAGAAAGAGCAACTGCAACAGGATACGACCCATCATATGGGATGGAACGATCCGGCGGTGGCACAGAAGGTAGAGCACAGCGGTCAGGCATTGCTTGATGTTCTGGAACGGGCGGATCAGGCACTGGTCGCCAATGACGGCGAAGCAGTCCTGGCCAAGCATAATCTGGACTATGCCCAGCAGATCGCTCAGGGTATCGAGCACCAGATGCCTTATGTGGTAATGAAGGACAAACTGCTAAATGCCAAGGGGCAGCTTGAGTCGGGCGCCACCCATAATTTCGTTCAGACCTTGGCCCCAGTCTACACCAGCATCGACAATCTGGCACTGGTCTCACCGCACATGGCGGGCTCGTTACACAATGGTGTAAAGAAGGCTGAAAACCTGGCCAAGAGTGGAGATGGAAAACAGGCTGTGAAACAGATCGACGATGTGATTGACCAACTGACCCTAACCCGGGTCTATTTGCCTATTCTAACGGTTAATCAGCAGATTGAAATTGCTCAGAAGGCTCTGGCCAACAAGGATACCCCGGCGGCGAGAACGGCCATTGAACAAGCCCTGGAAAGCATCCAGGTCGTCCAGACCGGGACAATTTCAAATGGTATGGTAACCATCGAATCCCAAGGCTCCTAATCAACGTCTGGTAGGCACGGGAGTGGACGGGGAGTGAGGCGGTTGTTCAGTCCTCGTCCAGATCGTTGACCATCCGTCTCAAATCATCGATGGCCTGGTTTACGTCGATGGCTTCCTGGGACGGTTCCAACATCTAGATATTATTTGGATGCAGGATCTCACTCCATAGCTTACCATCGAACACCAAAATATCCTTCTTCCCAACAGACCAAAGCAATCCCTCCTTGGTAAACAATCGATTGGTTGTGAATGTTTTATCCAGTCCCACATCAACGAGCACTATCTCCTCTCCATTAACCTAAAAAAATCAGTTGACCGCGCCATTCTAATAACAGGTTTCTGATTTTAAAGAAAATAGCTTCGATGGTTATGGTCACCTACTAGTGTGGTGCTTCATACAAATTGACGATGATAGCGTGACGCTAAGCGGTTAGCCGCTAGGCGCGTGCCGCTGGGAATGGCTTCTCCCTTTCCAAGGCGCGCAACAACGCGGATGACCGCTTAGCGTCTCGCCCGAAGGGAAGCCTGCTCAGGCCAGGATACTGCGTTGCAATGCTACTAGGTGAATCACGCTACAACGTGAATGGCACGCTGTCCAACTGATCTTTTTAGGATCAACAACTGCGAGTGATTGATTAGTAGCTAGATAGATTTTATCCTGGAAAGCGGCCACAGAGCACAACACCCTTGTTGCCAGCAATCCAAACTGTGCCATCTTCCAGGCAACAGACTGATCATTCTCTATCGCCAGCTTCACTACTTTGCCGTTCCATTGCTCTGCAGGCATAATAGCACTCGATTTTCAAACCGCTCTTGACTCAGCCATGCATCCAATCATCATCCCCATCTTCATCGTTATCGCTATCGCTACCGCTCTCGCCGCCACTTTCTTGCTCAGAGCGAGACGGCGGAGCCAGCTGGAATTCATCCGTTCCTACAACTTCCACCCGGCGATCAGAGAGAAGGTCGCAAGACGCTACTCCCATCTTAACGACAACCAGATCAACACGCTCTTCGACGCCTTGCGGGACTACTTTACCTTCTGCAATAGAGCCAAGCGACGCATGGTCGCCATGCCTTCGCAGGCTGTGGATACCGCCTGGCATGAGTTCATCCTATTCACCCGTGCCTATAAACTGTTCAGCAAGCGGGCCATCGGCCGCTACCTACACCATACGCCGACCGTCGCCATGAGCACGCCGACCCAAGCGCACGAGAGTATCAAACGGGCCTGGCGTCTGGCCTGCGCAAAAGAGGGCATCGATCCGGCGAACCCCGCTCGCCTGCCGTTGCTTTTTGCCATCGACGCGATGTACGGCATTGAAGACGGTTTCGTCTACTCGTTGGACTGTCGGGACAAAAGCTCGCCGAACGACGGCAGTGATTATTGCGCCGGCCATATCGCTTGCGCCGGCGGCTGCGCTGGCGACTCCGGCGCCGGGGATGACTTCAGTTCAGGAAGCGACTGCGGCGGCAGTAGTTGTTGTGGTGGTGGCAGCAGTTGTGGCAGTGACTGAAACCCTACTACAAACCGTCCACTAGGGAGGCGTTTAAGGCCAGCATATTTTTGCGAAGTAGCTGATTGGCAAGCTGAAAACAATAGTTATAGGCTACTCTTTCAGTACAGGCAGAAAAAATACTGCCGGTAACTGATTGGCAAAACATACTGACACCTGAGGACAAGAGGGAGCGGTGCAGATACGAACATGACCATGAATAACAAACGCCCCCCTCTCCGGCATTGCCGAGTTCAGACCCTCTCCCTATCCTCCCTATGCAGGCTGCTGGTCAGCTTTATGACACTGCTGCCACTCTGCAGCCAACTACAAGCTGCCAACTCAGCGGAGCATTACGACCTGGATAGAGCCATTGAAGTCGCCCTGAAAAACAACCGTCTGCGCACCATCTCGCAACACGCCCTGGCGGTTGCAGAAGCCCAGTATCAGCAGGCCGCTTCCAGCTACTGGCCCACGCTCAGCCTTAACCTGGGTTTTCAAAGGCGTGATGAAGCGGCCATGTTCGAATACCCGGAACAACAGTTCAACGTCGCACCAGGAATGCTGCCACCGGTCACCGTGCCAGCTCAGGAGATCGCCCTGCTTGGCCGCGACACCAGTGTTTATGAGCTGGAGATGACCTACCCGCTCTACACTGGTGGCAAACGCTCTAGTGTCATGAAGCAGGCGAGAATCGGCGTGGAGATCGCTACCCGCGAGGTACACCGCAGCAATCTACAGGTAGTTCAGGACGTCAAACGCTACTACTACGCCGCCCTCTATACCCAGCAACTGGTAGAGCTGGCCGAAGACATCACGCTCTCCTTTGAGGTACTGCAAGATATTACCCAGGCCTTTTTTGACGGCGGCTCCCGTTCGGTCAACAAGCTCGACCTGCTGCGCAGCAGACTGGCGCACGCCATGGCGCAGGCCACCCTGGCCGAACTGAAGTCCAAGCACAAGGCAGCGCTCTCCGCCCTCTCCTTTGCTATGGGACTCGACTGGCGTCAGGAGATTCAACTGGGTGCCGACTCCTATCCCGCCGATCTTGAAGCCGATAGCCTGGATCGACTGATTGAGCAGGCCCTGGCCTTCAACCCGGAAATCGAAAAGCTCGCCCTGGCGGTCGACGCCTATGGTGCAAAAATCGATGAGGCCAATAGCGGCTACTACCCCACCCTGGCGCTGGTGGGCTCATTCGACGGTTTCAATAATAACCTGGATGGCGGTTTGGATAACGAAGTCAACCGTCGCTCCTGGATGATTGGTATCGGCCTGAGGATCAATCTATTCGAGGGCGGACGCACCAAACACAAGGTATCGGCGGCAAAGAGCGAGCGAGCCAAGATGGAGCAGCAGCACCTACTGGTCAACAATGCCGTTGCCATCCAGGTTAAGAGCCTCTTTTTGCAGGTTCAGGCGGCACAGGAGCAGATCGGTATCACCAAAAGCTCCTTGGCTACATCCAAGGAAAACCGCAAACTGACCGACCGTGCCTACCAGACCGGCGCCGTTGAAACCCAAAGTGTTATCGAAGCCAATCTATTCGATGCCATGATTCAGGCAAATCACTACCGCGCCAAACACGATCAGGCACTCTACCTAGCCGAGATATCATACCTGCTGGGCAGAGAGTTCTTGGAATAGTCAGATTGCAAGACCCGATAATAACGCGACACTTCATGTTCGCTTTGCGCATCTGCCTGTTTTGGCTAATGCTCAGTATATCTTTAACCGTCACAAGCAGCTCTAATCCTTCGCCGATATCAGTTGGCGGAAGTCTGGAATCGCTTCCCGGTTCTTCCGTAACTGACGCTGAGATCGCTTTCAAGCTCGTTTTCAACGAGATGCTTTCCGAGACAAACGAGACCTTCACCGTGAAGATCTATGAAAACAACGAAACGCTGGTGCAAAAACTCCAGTCTGGCGAAGTTCAAACGATCTTCATTAATAGTCTGCAATACCTGCAGTTGAATAAGCTACTTCATCCAACGGCACGGTATGTGGTGCAGCATGGACCGAGCTTAAAACAGCGTTACTTGGTTCTAGTCAGGTCCTCGGATGCGGGAAAGTCGCTATCGGACCTACAGGGACGCAAGCTGAGTTTCGGTGCCGGCCACTTGGTAGGCAAGCGATTCCTGGATGTCAAACTCCTAGAGCAGGGACTTCCCGTTTCAAAAGATTTTTTTAGCGAAATCGAGATGGTTAGGGAAGTAAACACTTCTGTCATCGACCTCTTTTTCGGCAATGCCGACGTGGCACTGGTACCCGACTTCAGCTATGAACTGGCGCTGGAACTCAACCCCACGATGGGTAACTCGCTCAGCGTGATAATGGAATCAGAGCCGATGATCTATCAAGCCGTTGGTATGCGCTACGATTTCCCTCAGGAGCGGCTGGATCGGATCGAACCCAAGATACTCAGCAAGGAGTACTCCGCTCGCGTGAGGCGTTTTCTTGAAACCTTCCGTATCACCCATCTCTATCGGCTAAACGATGACATGCTAAAAGAGGTCCGTGAACTCAACGATAAATACATGGCTCTGACGGGACACAAGCCATGAAAATTCGAAACACCATTTTCCAGCATCTATTTATTCGTATGGCGATCATTCTGCTGGGCGGCAGTTTTGTCTTTTCTTTTGCTCTGATGCCGATCTATAACGATAAACTGGTGCGGATGCTGGCCGCCCAGGGCAATACCTTCGCCAACACCACCATCGCTGCTTGTGGCGAGGCCCTTTACACCCGGGACTTCAGCTTCGTCATTACTTACATCAATAAGGTGCTGAAAAAAACACCCGAAATCTCCTACGTTAATTTCACGTCCAATGACGGTATGCAGCTAAATCTAACCGCCGATGGTTGGAACGTTGGTACCAAAACCTCCTCTAGCATGAAACCAGATAGTTTCAATGATGACCTATTTACAATCGTTCATTCGAAGGACGCCGATCAACCCAACTTAAATAATGACTTCATCTTCACAAAGCGGGTGAACATTACAGGTCTGGACTGGGGAACCATTGAGGTCGGCATCTCCGACGCCGAGTACGACTCCTTGATGAATAGCTATCTTCGCAATGTTATTTTATCGAGCGTCATTCTGGTCATCATCTCATTGATGATTCTGCATGGTGTCTCGATCAAACTGGCGCAGCAACTGGTGAAACTCAGGGAGACCGCTCTGGATCTCTCAGATGGTCGACTGTCTGCCCGTGCTCCAACACAAGCCATTGGTGAAATTCAGGTTTTGGCCAACACGCTCAATAGCATGGCTGAAAGCCTTGAGCTAAAAACCCGCAGTGTGCAGAAATTAGCGCGGCTGGTCGAAGACACCAACGATGCGATCGCCATATTCGATCCCAATGGAAAGATCAGTTTCGTTAACCCTGCGTTTATGAACATTACTCAGCATAAGTTTGAGTATTACGAAGGCATGACTCTGCAACAGCTATTCGATCATCTCGGCATTGACAAGCACAAGCAGCATGAAGTGTCCGCAGGTATGGAGCATGTGGAAGAACTCGACTGGTCGACTGATATCACCATCGCCCCCTCTGATCATGGCCCAATACACATGACATTGCGAGTTGAGGAATTTGACGCCGAAGAGGAGGCGCCTAACGGCTTCTTTGTGGTGTTGAGTGACATCACACGGCGCAAGCAGCTTGAATTCGAACTGGAGACTCTTGCCTATATCGATAAGTTAACCAAACTGCCCAACCGACGCTATTTTATGGACAGGCTCAGTGATGCTGTAAAAG